>CAYJQZ010000001.1:0-26384 GCA_964372555.1 Candidatus Woesearchaeota archaeon
ATGATTGTATATTCTGCAAAATAATAAAAAAAGAAATTCCAAAAGACATAGTATACAAAGATAAAAAAACAATAGTATTTTTGGATATAGCACCAGCATCTAAGAAAGGGGGGCACACTTTAATTTTACCAAAGAAACATTATGAATTGATAAGCGATGTTCCAGAAGAAGATATGAAAAATATTATGCAAACGATTAAGAAAATATCAAAAGCATTAATGAAATTTGGTGAAGGCCTTAACATAGTGCAAAACAATAAGAAAATAGCAGGCCAATATGTACCGCATGTTCATTTTCATTTAATACCAAGATTTGAAGGTGACGGAATAACAATAGATAAGTGGTCAATGTTCAAATACAAAAATATAGATGAAGAAAGATCATTAGTAAATAAAATCAAAAGCCTTTTAAAAGAATAGTTTAGTTCTTTGTTATTCGGTGCCAAAGTAGTTCAACCTGGCAGAACACGGCTCTCATAAGGCCGTTGTTGGGAGTTCAAATCTCCCCTTTGGCATAACCTTCATATTATTACTAAATCATCCGTTTACAATTTTATAGCTATTTATAAGGGTCTCAGCTTTCCCTTTTTTATAGTCAATGAGATTAGTTATTTCATAATCGATAAGAGTTTTCATATGAATATACTTGGCAACTATTAAACTTTTCTATTACCAACTTATCTTTCCTGTTCTTAAATCTTCTATTAATTTTTTGTAATAATATTCTCCCCATTTTTTCATTTTCCTAGAATTAAGGTGCACTAAATAATCAGAAATTTTTTGCCCAGCCAATAATTCAGGAAACGCAACAAAATCTGCACCAAGTTTATACAATTCTAAATAATCTAATGCATTCTTAGCAGTTACAAATATCACGCATTTTGGATTAGTTTTCTTAAACTTTTTAATTATAGTTTTATTATCATCTAAATCAGGGATTGTAGAAACCACAAACTTAGGTTTTATCTCAGCTAGTTCTTCTATTATTTCATTATCATTTGCATCTGCATACACACAATCAATTTTTTGAGAAGATAGCCTTTTAATAACATCAGGATTAAAATCCACCACTAACATTTTCTTATTTTTTATTTTGTCTATAATATTATAGCCCATACGATGACAGCCAAATAAAATTATGTTATATTTTTTCTTTATGTTCTTGTGCCCCATACTTTCTTTTAAATTATTTCTTTCAAAATACTTTAAGAACCTACTAAAGAAATCATAAATATTATTTCCATACATTATTAAATATGTTGAAGCAGTAATTGTTATTATTCCAACAGTTGTTACTAAAATAGAAGCCTCTTTGCTGACGTGATTTAGATTTAAACCAACAGCCATTAATATTAAAGAAAACTCACTAATTTGAGCAACAGTTAATCCTGCTAAAAAACTTGTTCTACTCCTGTAACCCATAATATTCATAAGGAAAAAAACAATTAATGGATTTCCAATTAAAATAAACAAAGAGAACATTACAATCGGCCAGATATATGATTGTACAGAACTAAACACCATAGTTATTCCTAAATTTATAAAAAACAAAGCAATGAAAAAGTCTCTTAATGGTTTTATCTTGGAGCTTATCTCAAATCCAAATTCTGATGTTGCCAAAGCCAAGCCTGCTAAGAAAGCACCAATTTCCAAAGTAAACCCAAGTTTAGAAGCAATAACTGCCATAGTAAAACACCAGGCAATACTACCCAAGAATAAAACTTCTCCAGTTCTAGAAACAAAATTCAAACAGGGTTTTATTATTAATCTATAAAAAACCCAAATTAATGCAAATAATAGTATGCCCTTTAATAAGGTCATCAAAAGAACATTAAAAATATTTACGTCAGGTTTTAATCCGCTTATTAATACTAAAACTAATACAGCTATAAAATCTTGTACTAGTAAAAATCCAACTGCAATTCTTCCATACAAAGCATCTAACTCATTTTTATCAGTTAATAACTTTACAATTATTATTGTACTACTGAATGTCAAAGCAATACTTATGTATACGGATTCTATAACACCAAAACCTAGAGCCCTAGAAATTAAAAAACCAAAAACAGAAGTAAAGATAACCTGGCCTAACCCAGTAACTAAAGAAACTTTTCCTATGTCTTTTAAGTGTCTAGGATTTAAACTTAGTCCAACAATAAATAGCAACAAAGCAACACCAATCTGAGAAAATAGAGCTAATGCATCTGACTCTGTAATAAAGCCAAAAACCATTGGGCCTAATAAAATACCAGTCACTACATAAGCCAATATTGCGGGCTGCTTAAACAATCTAGCTAAAATAGCAAGAATCGTTGCTGCCAATATAATTAGACTCAATTCAACAAAAAATTCTGTCATTTTGCCTCTTTTTAAGAAAATAAGAAGAATTTAGTTAATAAATGTTGCTATAATGGGATAGAAAAAATAAAAGAATTTACTTCTTCTTTAATGTTATCTCTATAAAACTAACTCTTACTTGTCTTCCTTCTTTATTTGTAAAATCATCACTGCCTATCTTAATATCTGTCACTTCTACAGTATTATCTAAGAATCTCTTTGCTGCCACTTCTGCTACGTCTACAGCCCTAGCAATGAACTTACCTCTAGCTTTTATAACAACATCATTTGAATTTTGTGTTGTAAACTGCATAACAACACCAGTTACATAGTTCATGAATGGCTTCTCACCTATAAAAATAACATTACTATTAAATCTTTTCTCATTAGTTTCTGTAGTCATTGTACGCTGCCTCCATTAAGTTAATGTTGATTCTTCTTGATTAAATGAGTAACATAACCAGCAATGAAATTTCTTAATTTCTTAGAATGAATTTCAGCAACTTCTGAAACTGCTTTCTTATTATGATCAAAATTAGGCTGGAATTTATCTGGATATTTCTTCAATAAAGTATTACTAGTTCTCTTAACCAAAGTTGTCCTTATTCTTCCCATAAAACCAAGACAATCTGAAGGGTTTATAAAGATTGCTAATCCTTGAGCTGTAAAGTAAACGCCAGGTCTTTAAGCTAAAATAATAAAAAGTACAATTAGAATTTATCTATTAATATTTTCTACAAGTCCAATCTTTAAAAAATAGGTTTGTTGTTAAGAAAAATTAATTTTTTGTTCAAAATTCCAGATGTTTACTTAACAGCTCACTAATCCTTCTCCAGAACATATATCTCTCTAAGCAACTTGCTTTCTTTGTATCCATATTGTATCGGTTTAGCAGCTACGAAAAAACCATTTTGTTCAGCCAACCCACTAAATGCAATTACAACGTTTTTATTCTCTCTGGTTCTAAACTTTGGTATTATAATAACAACTCTTTTACTTTTTTTTACAACTTTCTTTAAATTCAAAAGTAAATCATTATACAAATTAGATAAGTCCATAACTAAATTTCTAGCTTCACTCATGTTTGGTAAATTTCTAATAAAAGGACCCATATAAGGTTCTGTTGCCACGCCATCAACACTATTTTCTTTTAAAACATTTAATAATTTCCTACAGTCTAAATTGACTAATTTAAAACTATTTTTTACTGTGTATTTTTTAACAATCCAGTTCAAATTATTTTGAGCTTGTTTAATAGAATTTGGATCACTATCCAGCCCAACAACATTTATTCCTTTGAGCAAAGCTTCTTGTAACATTGTTCCTGAACCACAAAAAGGATCCAATAAAGTTTCATCTTTCTTTACTTTAGATATATTGACTAAAATTTTAGCCAGCCTTATAGAAATAACTTTCATATAATCCACTTCAGGCCTATCCAAATCTCTTCTTTTTAGTTCCAAAGGATTAGTTATGGCAATAACTCTTCCTATATAATTTTTAAAAACAACAAAATTTACCCCATTATTTAGTATATCCTTATTTATTAGTTTAGAAGGTTCGCCATTTCTTCTGTATTGGGCCTTTACTTTTATACTTTTAAAATAATCCTTTAGATAATCTTCAACAAAAGATAATAAATTTGTATTAAAATAGTCTATGTAATATTCTATTTTATTTTTGTCTCCGTTGTATATTTCAATCTTTCCTAGGTTTTCTTCTATTTGATCTATTCTACCAGAACTAGAAACAACTTCAGCTATTTTGATTATGCCGCCAAACTCATTTATTATTTCAGGATTTATCTTATCACAATCTACAACAGCAACACTTTTATTATCATCTGTAATTCTGAATTTAATTCCCTTAGTTTCTAGTAAAGATTCTATCTCTAGCTTAGATAGTTCACTATCCCTTCCTAACAAAAATAAATATAGCATAAAATTAACAAAAGCAATAGCTTATAAAAACTTTCTATTTTTATTGAAAGTCTTTCAAAAATTTCTACTAAGCCTTTTTTAACAGTAAAGATAATATAATTATATGAAAATAGTTATAGTTATATTAGTATTATTACTAATCCCCACAGTAAATGCTTGGAAGTGGGATACACACCAAAATATAATAGAATATGTTTATCTCAATCTACCATTAGAAGTCCAACAACAACTAAATTTAACAAAACTAAAAGAAGGAGCAGTTATCCCAGATAGAGATTTTGAAGACCACAGATCACACCATTATCCAAATTCTTTAAAAGAAGCTGAAAAATGGCTAAATAATAATACAGACTTAAGTCTCAATATCGGCATAGCCTCGCATTATATTACTGATTCTTATGCAGCGCCACATAATATTGCTGGGGAGAACTACAAGCAACATGCACAGTTTGAAAAACAAGTATCAAAATATTATCCTTCTATTGAATGTAAAGATTATGGATTAAGTCTTAAGGATTTAGGAAAAGCAACAAAGAATTCTAAAGATTGGGACCAATGGCTAAAAACTAAAAACAAAGAAATACCACAAAAAGAAGTAGACGAATCTACAAAAATGTTGTTTTCTATAGTACTCCAAAAATTAGATACAACATGTATAAATAAAACAGAAATAAAAGAAGTTTCTTATTTTACAAAAGATAAAATAATTGTTATTCTTGCAATAACGTTAATTGGTTTATACTTCCTTTACAACTAGTTGTCCCTGCATCTTCTGCTCAACAAGTAAAGAAGCTTTCTTATTCAACTTTCCATTTGTTAATAGAATTACTGGCATTTTCTTCATCTGTCCCTCACTAAAAGCCATAGAAACATCAGCCTCGTTTATCAAAGGTTTATTCTTAGCCTTAATTAAATACCTTAACTTACCAAAATTGCTAGGCAGATTTATAACAAAATCAATTTCCTTGTCTTTCTTAACAACTTCTTCTTTCAAAATTTCAACATCATTATTTTTTATAAAGTCTAAAACTCTCCCATAGAATCTAGTATCTTCTTTCTTTTCTTTTTTAGGTTCCTTTTGTTTCACAATTTTTGTTTCTGGCAGTAAAGTATCTTGCATGGGTTCTTTTTTCATAGAAACCTCGTTCTCTCTTGAAGCTAAAACTGTTTGTTTAACTTGTGGTTTTGAAACTTGAATGGTGTCTTCTTCTATAGCAACAAGCCCATTTACTAAAACATCTTCCTGCCTATTTATTTTTGTAACAATCTCCTGTACTTGTTCTTGTTTTTTGTATAAATCATCCATAATTTCAGCAACAATCATTTTAGCCTGTTCATCGCTTATCAAATTATGTTTCCAAAAAATCTCTGCATTTTCTCTTTCTTTTACTGAAATTGAAACTGCAAAATCCTTAAGGCTTTTAACAGCAACTCTTTGCCATGGCTCCAAATCTTTTTCTCTTAAAACTTTCTTTTCTTTTAACAAGTTATAAGCCTCTTTCTCTTTTCCACTTAAAGATTTAGATAGCCTTTCATCCATCCTTTCTTCTTGGCCAGGCAAATAATATAGTGGGCTACCACCAATAGAGGCACTAGTTATCTTTAAGGATTTTCTAGAAACTAACTCAGAAAGTATGGCGGAAGCAAATAATATATTAGTATTAACGTGTTTGGCTATTTGTACAGGCAAAACAGGCCCATTATACTTAATAAAATTTAGCACTTCTTCTCTTTGATCTGACATATGATAAATAATAATTATAGCTTATATAAACATTTTGTAAGTTTTAAAATATAGATTGTAAAATACCTAAGGTCTCATCCAACGGATTTCATAGAAAGTACAATCATTTTCTGCATCTACAATTCCAATTAGTAATCTCTTTCTTGTAGAATGTGCTACCCTATTTTTAGCTGTGAACTCGTACCAGCTTTGAACTCCTGTTTCATAAACAGGATAAACAATCCATCTTGCATGGTCTTCACCAGGTTTTACTCCTCTATCATAAACTCTAAAATCAGCTCCAAACTTCAATGCAGTCTTTACAATGTACCCTCTTTTTCTTAAGTCCTTTAACACAACATATCTAACCCAAAAATTAGGTTCTAACTTTCTAGCTTTGTTAATAAAGGTATCAACATCAATCTTCTTTCCTTTATTATCTAAAACAATAAATTTGCCCCTTTCAATTAAGTATAAAGCCTCAATCAAAGAGTATTGGAACTTTTTATCATCACTTGGCTCGCCATACCTCGTTTTATCATAGAGCTCTCTAGTTAAGTCATTGCTCTCTGCAATAACTATTTCTCCAGCGAATGTAGCATCGACTTTTTCAGTAGTCTTTGGAAGATCTTCTACAACATCTCCAAGTTTCTCTTCAGCTACTCCAGCAGTTTCACTTTCCTTGTGCTGCTCTTTCTTTGGCATGAAATTGCAAAAAGACAAACACTTTAAAAACCTTTTTATATCTATATTCTGTAGAATATAATATGAAAATCACATTTTTAGGCACGGCTTCAATGCAGCCAACAAAGGAAAGGAATCTTACCTCTATTCATCTTAATTACGACTCTGAAAATATTTTGTTTGACTGCGGAGAAGGAACTCAAAGGCAGATGAAGATAGCAGGAATCAAAGCTACAAGATTAACAAGAGTTATAATAAGCCATTTTCATGCAGATCATATTTTAGGTTTAGGAGGATTACTAAGAAATCTAGAAGTTAATAGTTACAACCAGACATTGTATATTTATGGACCAAAAGGTTTAGAAACATTTTATCATAATATTACAAATTCAGCTCATTATCACGGAAAGATAAAAGTAAAATTAATAGAAATAAAGCCGGGAGTTGTTGTTGAGACAGATAAATTTTTAATAGAAGCAATTTCATTAGCTCATTCAGTTCCTTCATATGCCTTCGTACTTAAAGAAAAAGACAAAAGAAAAATCAATATTGATTATCTAAAGAAATTTGGCTTAACTCAACATCCAATACTTGGGGAACTCCAAAAGGGAAAAGATATTGTATGGGAAGGTAAAAAAATAACCGTAAAGAATGCAACTAAATTGATAAAAGGTAAAAAGGTATCTTTTATATTTGATACAGGCTATTGCGAAAATGCAGTAAAAGCAGCAAAAGATGCAGACTTGGTTATTTGTGAAAGTACCTTTTCTGTAAACGAAAAAGATAAAGCAAGAGAATACAAACATCTATGTACAGAGGATGCAGCAAGAATAGCTAAAAAAGCAAAAGCTCAGAAATTAATTTTAACTCACTTCAGCCAGAGATACAAAGATGAATCTGAATTAAAAAAGGAAGCACAAAAAATATTCAAAAATGTAGAATGTGCTCATGATTTCTTTGAAGTTAAAGTTTGATAATTCTTGAATATAAATAAAATACTCCACAAATTCACACTTATATCAACTAAGGTTCTAATAATTAAGTAAATTATAGGCATTAAGATAAGCCCAGAACTTA
This sequence comes from Candidatus Woesearchaeota archaeon, assembly GCA_964372555.1. Taxonomy (GTDB): domain Archaea; phylum Nanobdellota; class Nanobdellia; order SCGC-AAA011-G17; family GW2011-AR18; genus CAYJQZ01. The sequence goes on from CAYJQZ010000001.1 coordinate 7,761, forward strand.
AATAAAGACCCCAGTTTACTGAAGATAAAATAGAGAAATTAGAAGCACCATTAATTATGACTGTTGTTAAAATAATAATAATTCCAGTAATTATGGTGTGTTTTTTATTAGTATCAAAATAATCCGATGATTTTTTAATAATTTTAAAAGGATTTCTTTCATTTTCTAAAAATAAAATTGGATAACTAAATAAAAATACGAACCTGATTATAATAAAGGCAACAACCATGAACAAGAGCATTACTAAAAATAATTCTTTATATAATAAACCGATTCCTAACAATATAACAGTAGGAATTAGATATATAAAAAATAGAATTATCTTAAGCCCAACTAAAGAAAAAACATATTTTTTATCTTCTCTCCAAATATCATAAAAACCAAACCTTTTATTATTAATTACTTTAGTTATCATAATAAAACGCACAGTTACAATACTAACACCAACAAGGATATTTATAATACCAAAAACAATAAGACTAATAATAAATTTAAACAAAGAAGGACCAGAAGCCAAAGTATCAAGAACTTTATCTTGGATTGAAAATAAACCACCACTTAAAACAGAAGTTAAATTATTAAAATATAAAAATGCAAATGACAAAACCAGAGTAAAAGTAAAAAATAATAAATCTGGTACATACAAAACCAAATTATTTTTTAATGTTTTTATTGAATATAAAGCGCTACCAGAATAATCTCTTTTTTTCATAAAGACTAAAACCACCAATTACATTTATAAAGGTTATTATATACAAAATAAAAATGGTAAATCCAGTGCTTCTTGACCTAGGTCCTATTGAAATTAGATGGTATGGTTTGTTATATGCATTGGCATTTTTAGTTGGTTATTTTATCCTCAAAAAATTAGCTAAAAAATTTAATATTAAAGAAGAGCACATAGACGATTATTTACCCTATATTATAATTGCAGACATAGTTGGTGCCAGATTATTTGAAGTTTTATTTTATGACCCGAGTTACTACTTCTCTAACCCATTGAAAATATTTGCAGTTTGGGAAGGAGGTTTAGCCTCTCATGGTGCAATTATACTAATAGTATTAACAACAATCTGGTTCTGCAAAAAAAGAAAGATTTCGTTTTTTAACTTTGTAGATGCAGTTGCTATACCTATTGCTTTAGGTGCAGCATTAATAAGAATAGGTAACTTCATGAATTCAGAATTAGTTGGAAGAGTAACAAATGTTCCATGGGCTGTTCAGTTTGCTGGTTATGAAGGATTAAGACATCCAGTTCAGTTATATCAAGCAATAGGCCATGTTATAATTTTCTTAATATTGCTAACTATGTTAAAAATAAAAAATAGAAAAGAAGGCACAATATTTTGGTCTTTATTATTTTTAGATTCATTATTCAGATTCATTACAGAGTTCTATAAAGATCTGCCTACAGATTACGGATTTTATTACTTAGGATTAAACTTAGCACAGTGGGCAAGTATTATAATTTTAATAATATGTATAAAACCATTGTATGAAAGAATCAAACAATATTTACATAAACCTTCTTTACATCCTTAATTTTTTTAATTCTGTTTATTATATCATTCAGTTTGTTTAGATCACCAACGTCAGCTGTAAAGCTACACTCAACATCAACATCATTCACTATCTTGCCTTTAGAATTGGTTATTTTTATATCCAGTTTATTTAAAGTATTTAATATCTCCTTTAATAAACCAGGCCTATCATGTCCATCAATGATTATAGCAACAGGCTTCTTAAATTTTTTAATCCAATTGGCCTTTACTTTTTTCTTATCTGTTTTTACTATCTCCTTGCAATCTACTTTATGAACCATTAATCTAACATTGCTTGTCCTTATACCAATAACACGATCTCCAGGTATTGGTTTGCAGCATAGTGCCAATTTAACTTTGAACTTCTTGTCTCCATCAAAAGACAATAAGCTTTCTCCGATATCTTTTTTTATTTCGCCTGTCTTTGCATATATTCTTGTAGAGACCTTGCCGGCTTCTTTCAAGGCGTGTTTTATTTTAGTTATAGCCTTAAGAGTTTTAGCAAACTTTAACCACTCTCGACTGGGTTTCTGAGTCTTAGAAGTCAATACATCAACAACATCTCCATTATTTAGTTCGTCTTTCAAAGAAACAAACTTTCCATTTATATTAGCACCAATACAATGATCACCTAAATCACTGTGCACATGGTATGCAAAGTCTATTACAGTGGAACCCATTGGTAATTCTATAACTTTGCCATTTGGTGTAAATGCAAAAACATCATCACCAAAAAAATCAATATCAAAATTACCAAGCCCTTCTTTATTATCAACAAGTTGCTTAAGCCAACTTAATTTTTTATCAAAGTCTTTTTCATGAGTTACTTTTTTATAACTAAAATGTGCAGCAATTCCTTCTTCAGCTATATCATGCATCTCCTGCGTTCTTATCTGTACTTCAAATCTCTTGCCTTCATTATCAACAACAGAAGTATGCAAAGACTGATAACCATTAGGTTTGGGCATTGCTATATAATCTTTAAATTTGTTTGGTAGTGGTCTAAAATTAGCGTGAACAATTCTTAATGTTTTATAGCAATCATCGATTGTTTTTACAATAATTCTCACACCAACGATATCACTCATGTTATTTATATTATAAGATTTATCAATTATTTTCTTGTATATACTATAGATGTGTTTGACTCTTGTCTGAACATTAGTTTCTATATTTTCCTTGGCAAGTTCTCTCTCAATAACTTTTTTAAGCTTAAAAATTGCTTTCGTTCCGTCTTTTCTTATATTATTTACTTTATTTTCTATTTCTCTATATTTACTTTCATCTAAATATCTAAATGCAAGGTCTTCAATCTCCGATTTAACTTTACCAATACCAAGCCTATAAGCAAGGGGGGCATAGATCTCGATTGATTCTTTTGCTATTCTTTTTCTTTCAGAAGGAGGTAGATATTCCAGTTCTCTCAAATTTACTAATTTATCACAAATTTTTATTAGCAAGGATCTTAAATCTCTTGAAGCAGCCATCAAAACCTTTCTTAAGCTCTCAGATTCTGTTGTTTTTTTGCTTACGTTCTTTTTAACCTCACTCATTCTTTCAATATTTTGAAGTAAATCAACTATATCTTTATCAAATTGTTTTTCTATATCACTAACTTTGGCCCCTTTGTTAAGTAGACCATGCATTAATGCCGCAGCAAGTGCATGATCATCCAACTTAAGGCCAGCCACCCCATAAGCAACATCTAAGTAATGATTGATCCAAGGCCTTCCAGAGGCTCTTTTCTTATCTTTTAATAAATTAAAAGAAAAATTATAGGCCTTCTCAAGTAAATTTATATCAGAATCTTTATTATATCTAATCACCTTCTTTAATAAATCCTTAAATTCCATAAAATTAAGCCATCAACAAGGTTTAAAAACATTATCAAATTGATATTAAGAAATGAGATACATAAGGCAAGAAATGTTTAGTAAAATTGGTAAAGAAAAGCAAGAGATACTTAGAAATTCTGTTATTACAATAGTAGGTATAGGGGCCATCGGTACTGCTTCTTTAGATATGCTGGCTAGGGCAGGAGTTGGTAAGATCAAGATAATAGATAGAGATATAGTAGAATTAAATAACTTACAAAGACAAACATTATTCACAGAAGATGATTTAGGAAAACCAAAAGTTAAAGTTGCAGAAGAAAAAATAACACAAATAAATTCAGAAATAAGTATTGAACCTCACTTAGTAGACTTAGATTATGATAATTTAGAAATACTGAAAAGTGATATAATACTTGATTGCACAGATAATATGTATACAAGATTTCTAATAAATGATTATTCAAGAAAGAATAATACTCCATGGATATATGCTTCTGTAATAGGATCAAAAGGAATGATAATAAATATAACAAAAGATACTCCTTGTTTTTCATGCATATTTGAAGAGCCAACAGAAGCCCTAGATACTTGTGACACAGCAGGAATACTTAATACAACACCACATGCGTTAGCAGCAATACAGGCAACAGAAGCAATTAAAATGTTAACAAACCAAGATTATAGCAGAGATCTAATTCATTATGATATATGGGCTAATGAAGTAACTAAAATAAAAATCAAAAAGAACAACGAATGTAATACCTGCAAAGGAAATTACGATTATTTAGATGGTAAAAAAGCAAAAAATACAATTAAAATATGTGGATCTTGCAACTATCAAATAAAGATAGATAATTTAGATATGAATGAGGTATTTAATAAATTAAGCAAACTAAATAATATAAGAACTACAGACGAATGCTTGATACTCAATGATGTAATACTTTTTAAAAGTGGGAGAGCACTTATAAAAGCAAAATCAAAAGAAAAAGCGAAAGCAATACTTGCTAAGTATCTAGGTTAAAATGATAATAAGAAGATGTTCAACAAGGGGAGCATTTGAAGCATTGCCAGAAAAAAATATACAATTAAACCTATCTAAAATAAAATCTAAATACGAAACAATAGCAGACTTGCCAATTTTAGTATTAATAAAATATGGAAATTATGAAGTAACATGCTACAAAAACGGCAAATTGTTAATAAGAAAATGTGATGTAAAGGAAGAAGCTGAAAAAATAGCTGAAAAAATCTATGAGGATGGGAAATGACTGAAGTGATATTAATAGGAACTTTACACGCAGGTTTAACGCCAAATAAGGAATTAGAAGAAGTGATACTTTCCTTAAGTCCAAATAAAATCTTGGTAGAAATTTGTCAAGATGATATTGATAAAGATAATTTAAAAGAGTATCCAGAGGAAATGGTTTTTGCTCTTAATTGGTCTTTAAAAAACAAGGTGGAAGTTAAAGGCTTTGATGTTCACATTGATATAAAAATAGAAGATGAAAATTGCAACAATGCTGAACTTATAGAGGAAAGCAAAAGAAAAATAAAGGACTATAATTGGAAAGAAATGAATGATCGTAATAAGATAAGATTACTAGACTTTATAGATAATCACATTAATTTAGATAAAGAACGTGAGCGAGAACTAGGAATGCTAGATAATATTAATAAAGAAATTAAAATTTTTAACGGTATAGTTCTAATAATTACTGGTGTAGGGCATCTTGATTTCTTCGGAAAACATATGAAAGGAGTAAAGTTTCTATTTAGAAAATGAAAGGATTATTATTAATCAGCGGAGGATTCGACAGCCCCGTAGCAGGATATTTAATGCAACAGAAAGGAGTAGAGATTATTGCAGTACATTTTTCATATGAACCTCTTACAGACAATAGTCCGGAAATAAAATCAAGAAAAGTCTCAGAGATTTTAGGCTTCAAAAAAGTCATAGTTGTTAATATATCAAAGGAATGTGAACAAATAGCAAAAGTCTGTAATCATAGATTATATTTTGTTCTAACAAAAAGATTAATGCTAAAAAAAGCAGAAGAAATAGCTAAGAAAGAAGGTTGTAATTTCTTAATAACTGGTGAGAATCTAGCGCAAGTAAGTTCACAAACACTATCAAACCTAAGGTCAATAACTGAAGCAGTTAAAATGCAAGTTCTAAGACCATTATTAACTTATGATAAAACTGAAATAATTAATTTGGCAATTAAAATAGGAACTTACGAAATATCAAAAGGCCCAGAAGTATGTGATATACTTGGACCCAAGCATCCAGCTACAAGATCAGACTTAGAAGAAGTAAAAAGAGAAGAACAAAAACTTCAACTTTCTACATGAACAATTCCAACTACAGAACCAGTTAATTGTGTTAAATCAACAACCTGCAAATTAGCAGGAGGATTAAGGTTTACTGTTCCAGTATAAACAGAACAGCTTACATCGATATCATTGTTAGGTGCCTGGACAGTGCTTCCCTCGCTTGCACTTGTTTGTCCCAAACTTTCAAGTTCTTGTTGTGTAAAGCAAGACTTTATTACTGCCTGTGGTTCGTCACTAGAAGCACTTGCTTCAGACCATATAAAAGTACATAATCTGCCATCAGCTTCTTTCTTAGTTATTATCTGTGTAGTAACTTGCTGGCTTGTTGTCTCCATTCTATAACTCTCTCGTTCAACATACATTATGGCTTCACTTCCATCAGAATAAGTAAAAGTACACCGATATTTTCCACCCAATTGTAATATATTTCCCAACTTATTATTTAAAGGAACACTTGCAGAGGCTTCAACATCAGCACTACTTCTTTCAGATTGCTCTTGAGTACTACTATCAGTAGAATCAGTAGAAACTTCAGTCTCAGTTTGAACCTTGGCTGTACAAGCAGATAAAACAACAACAATACAGAATAATAATAGTATATATCTTTTCATGCCAACCCCAAGTCTTATAAATTTTAAGGAAGTATGAATTTATAAAACTAGTGGAAATGAAAGTTTTTATAGAAAAAACAAATGAATATGTGGAAATAGAGGCTTTTACAGTCAAAGAACTACTACAAAAACTAAATATAAATCCAACAACAGTTATAGTTACTAAAAATAATGAATTAGTTACAGATAACGAACAAATAGACAAAAAAGATGATATAAAACTTCTTTCTGTAATTTCAGGTGGATAATGGTATGCCAAAAATGTATAGAAAACCCAGTAATAAATTTAATAAATAATAATGTAAAATTATGCAAATCTTGTTTCATAAAATATTTTGAAAGAAAAGTCAAAAAAACAATAACAGAATACAAATTAATAGCAAAGAATGACAACATAGTTGTTGCTTGTAGTGGTGGAAAAGACAGCACAGTTTTACTTTATTTATTAAAAAAAATAACAAACAAAAGACCAGACATAAAAATAACAGCACTAGCAATAGATGAAGGCATTCATGATTATAGAGATAAAAGTTTAGAATTCCTAACAACCTTTTGTAAAGAAAAGGAAATAGAACTTAAAATATTTTCATATAAAGAAGAATTTGGCAAAGCATTAGATGAAATATTAAAAACATATAAAGGAATACCCTGCTCTATATGTGGTGTTCTTAGAAGATATTTACTTAACAAAAAATCAAAATCTTTAGGAGCAACAAAGCTTGCTACAGGCCATAATCTAGATGATGAATCACAAAGCGTTGTCATGAACACATTCAAAAGTAATATGAAATTATCAGCAAGGATGGGGCCAACAACAGGGATTGTAAGACATAAAAATTTTATACCAAGAATAAAACCACTATATTTTTTATCAGAAAAAGAGGTAACATCCTATGCATTCTTAAAAGGATTAATGGACAAGTTCTCTGAATGCCCATATGCCCCAGATTCTTTTAGAGGCCAAATAAGAGACATGTTAAATGAATTTGAATCAAAACATCCAGGAACAAAACACGCAATTATTCAATCATTTATAGAAATACTTCCTTTATTAAAAGACCATTATAAAGATAGTCCAAATATAATTAAATCATGCGAGATATGCAATGAACCATCATCTCAAGATATATGCCAAACATGCCAATATGTTGAAGAAGTATTAAAGAAATACTAATAATGCCTTTATAATTACAAAACAAGCCATTTATACCTACTTGTAGACCATAGATAAATTTAAATATTAGATATAACTGAGATTTAGTAGAGGTGTTAATAAAATGAGTCTTAACCAAGATGTTATCATTTCATGTACTAGATGTACAGTAAATGTCCCAATAGGACAAACAACTTACGAGAACAATACAAGAAATCTAATATGTTTTAACTGCTATAACAAACTAGCTAAAGGACAAGAACCAGATAGGTTAGTACAAACAGCAGAAGTTCCAGAAAAAACAGCATATAAATGTTTGTCTTGTGGTTTTAAATTTTCTAGAACTAGAAACTTCCAGTTTGGAGGCCATTGCTTTAACTGTGGTAAAGCTGCAGTTCAGGCAGAAGAAACAAAGCAGGTTTTATTTAAAGACAGAAAAAGCTTATTAGACTACTAATTCTTTTATTTTTATGAATTATGATACAATAGCTAAAAGCTACAATGAATTACATAAAGAAGAGCAGCTTAAGAAACTAAATATTATAAAGAAATATCTTAAAGTAAAAAAGAGCGATAAGTTACTTGATATTGGAGCAGGAACAGGAATTTCTGCAAACTTCTTTGATTGTGGTTACATTGGAATAGAAGCCAGTAAAAATATGATTAAAAATAGTTCTGGAAATATTATCTATGGCCTAGCAGAAAAATTACCGTTTAAAGATAAAACTTTTGATATTATAATTTCTATAACAGCAATACATAATTTCAAAGACCCAGAAAGAGCTATAAATGAAATATTAAGAGTAAAAAAAGATAAAGCACAGGTTGTTATAACTTTATTAAAGAAATCTAAGAATTATAACAAGATTAAAAAGTTAATTAAAAATAATTTAAAAGTTAAAGAAATTGATGAAGAAAAAGACACTATTTTTTTGTCTCTTGCTTAGTTGCTAAACTACTTATCCATATTGTTGCTATAACTGCTATTGCTGTAACAACTATGGCATAAATTAGGTTAGCTATAATGCTACCGGAATTTTGGTAATAATTCTTGAATATTGAAGTAATAGACTCATTCCAAGCTAAAGCAGCAACTAAACTAAATGCAGCAATTATTAAGGTAGAAACTTTATCAAAAAATTGACTCTTTATTTCTTTTACTTTATGAATTACCATAGCAAAAGAAAAATGGAAGAGGTTTATATTATTTTTGAATTGAGAACAATTAACTTTTTATATTGTCATATTGTCTTTTATTTATTGCCCCCGTAGCGCAGCCTGGATAGCGCAACAGGTTCCTAACCTGTGGGTCGTGAGTTCAAATCTCATCGGGGGCGTTATTCAGGATTACTTATCTTAGTTGCTTCTTCTTCAAATAGTAAGAAATTTACAGGGTCTTTCTTAGCCAATTCCAAGAATTCTACTATTTTTTTATAACTTGGTTCTAACTCTTTCTTGCATATATCAAGAGTCAAAGAATTCCATCTTTCATCAACCTTTTCTTCTGCAAGCATAAATATTTCCTCAAAATTATACCCCCTTTGCTTCCAATTATAAAACATTCTTAAGATTTTTTTAGGTACTAAGAATTTGTAACAATCAGCATTGGCACAAATCTCAGATTCTATACAACTGAACTTTTTTGCATGATGCTCAGTTATGCAGTAAAATATTTTCTGTTTTAAATCTTCCTCTAAGGGATAACTAGTCAAAAACTCTTTAGCAAAACCCAAAGCCATAGTTACGTGCTCTGCTATTTTCTTTTGCTGGTTGGCTTCCCCCAGTTTTATGTCTAAAAATCTAGAGGCCAATTTTATAACATCTACATTTGCATTTAATTTTTTCCCAAGTTCAATAGCAACACTTACAACATCATTGTAATTATCTAAAGTCGGCATGCCATATTTCATTATCTCTGCGATTGCATATTGATCCAATTCATTTGCTATGCTGTCCACATAATCCATAAATATAAATCAGTTTCTTTGCTTATAAGAATTTGTATACTATTTAATAACAATTATTTAAATCAATTTATTTTTAACTAAATAATCTTTCACAATTTCAAATATTTTCTCGTGTCCTTTATGATTTGGATGTGCCCCATCTTCTAGTAATTGATTATAGCCAATTTTTGTAAATTGACTGAGTAGATCTATAAAATAACATTGCTTTTCTTTTGAAACACCTTTAATTATTTCATTATATTCTTCCACGTATTTGGTCTTTAAACTTCTGCTTTTATCCCACGACATAGGGTCTGAAAGTTTATCATTAACAGGAGTTAATCCAACAAAGACAATATCTTTTGCATACTTTTTAGTAATATTAACTAATTTATTCAAATTATTTTTAAATTTAGCTTTAGGAACCTGATTATTTTTCTTATTATAATCATAACAGCAATCATTCAAACCTATTGCGAATATAATGGTCTTTTTAGCCCAACCATCTATTCTTTGATCTATTTCTAAATCTGCTCTTTCTAGCAAATCCTCTGTGGTATTTCCAGGAATGCCTAAAGTATAAGTTAAACAATAAAAATTCTTATCGTCTCTCGGTGCTCTTTTATCAAGATATATTTTTAACAATTGAGCCCATCCACCGCCTTCTTTATCAAAAGAACCATAAACTAAACTATCACCTAAAATAATTAAATTTATCATGAAGTTATAAATCCTATTTTAATTATAAGTCTTTCTAATGATAAGTAAAAACACTTTTCTTGTTTTTATTAACTTTATAGTTCTTTAAAAATTCCTTCTTAAAATCATTAAACTCATTGTTCTTAATAGCCTTTCTGCAATTCTTTACTAAATTTTGTATAAAGAATAAATTATGTATATTTCCATATCTGTCTCTTATTGGTTCATAAGTTCTATACAAATGATGAACATAAGCCTTAGTAAACCTCTTGCAGGTATAACATTTACAGCCTTCATCTAAAGGAGATTCATCTAATTTAAATTCAGCTCTTTCAATATTTATTTTTCCCTTGTTTGTGAATATTCCTCCATGTCTTGCATTCATAGTAGGAAATCTAGAATCAAAGCAGTCTATTCCAGCACTTACTGCATCTAAAACATCCTCAGGGCTTCCAACACCCATCAAATATCTTGGTTTATCTTTATCTATAAATCTAGAACTATTTTTAACAGTCTTAAACATTAATTCTCTACCTTCTCCTATTCCTAATCCACCCAAAGCAACACCATCAAAATCTAAATTATTAATAAATTTAGCACTTTTTTCTCTTAAATCTTTAAACGTGCCGCCCTGGCAAATACCAAATAATAATTGTTTTTTATCTTCATGAGCACGCAAACATCTTTCAGCCCATAAATGTGTTATTCTTGTACATTCAGATATATACTCTTTTGTATTTCCATAATGCGGAACAAAATCCAAAGCCATTGCAACATCAGCTCCAATCTCTTCTTCAACTTTTATTATATCTTCTGGCCTAAAGAATTTCTTACTGCCATCAAAAGGATTTTTGAAATAAACTCCTTCATCAGTATATTTATGCAAGAAAGTTTTACTCAAAATCTGAAAACCCCCAGAATCTGTAAAAATAGTCTTGTCCCATTTCATAAATTTATGTATGCCTTTAAATTTTCTTATAACATCCAACCCCGGTTTTAAATAGAGAACAAAAGCATTTGCAATAATTGCTTCGCTTCCAAGTTCTTTCAATTCTTCTTGACTTACTTGTTTAGCAGTTCCCTTTGTAGCAATTGGCATAAAAAAAGGAGTTTTAACTGTTCCATGTCTTGTTTTTATCTTTCCTATTCTTCCTCCAGAATCTTCTGCTGTTAATTTAAACATTTTTTATCTTATCTTATAAAATCTTTCAGCATACTTACACTTAGCATGAAATCCACAAATTATGGCCCTTATTATAACTGGTAGCATCAATAAATAAACATATAGCTTCTGGCTCCTGAATTTTTTCATAGCCTGTATCTTTCTAGAAAAAGTCTTAGAAACATCAACATACATCCTTGGGTGGTCTTCATTTAATACGTTCCAAACCTCAAACACATAAACATTTATTTTCTTGTGTGGGTCTAGTTCATACAAGGCTTCAAACACAGACTTATTTACTGCTTTGTGATCTGGATGTGGATCAAACTTAGAATGTGTAAAGATCGTTGTAGGCTTAAAGTGTTTTATTACGTTACTCACTGCTATTTTAACTTTAGGATTCTCTACTTTTTCATTTAGTTTCATATCTTCTAAACCAAAAAATACAGTTTGTTTGCAACCAATAAACTCTCCAATCCTTTTTGCTTCTTCTTTTCTGCTCTCAACAAGATAATCTTTTTTTAACCAAGGACTGCTCTTATCTCCACTACTAAAAATAACCCCAATTACTTCTTTTCCTTCTTCTTTATATTTAGCAATAGTAGCGCCCATCCCAATCTCTAAATCATCAGAATGACTTCCAAAAGCTAAAACTACTTCCTTGTTATTTTTCATTTTCTTAGTATAAGTGCACCAGCCGGGATTCGAACCCGGATCAACAGCTTGGAAGGCTGTGATGCTAACCGTTACACTACTGGTGCATGTAACTAGGCCTCAAAACTAAAGTTATAAACCTTTCGTTAACTTAATAAATAAAGCCCCATAAAACAATAATTATGTATTATAAAAAAGAGATAGAAGAAGTTTTAAGAGAATTTAATTCTAATGTTAATGGATTAACACAAAAAGAGGCAGATACAAAACTTCAAAAATACGGTAAAAATGAAATTCAGAAATTTAAGAGAATATCTGCTTTAAACATATTATTAAACCAATTTAAGAGTTTTATAATATATGTTTTATTAGCAGCAACAATTTTAGCTTTTATATTAGGAGAAAAAACAGATGCAATAGTAATTCTAGTGATAGTAATTCTAAATGCAATTCTAGGTTTCTTCCAAGAATTCAAAGCAGAAAAATCAATAGAAGCATTAAGAAAGTTAACAACACCAACAGCAGTAGTAATAAGAAATAATAAAACAATCAAAGTAAAATCTTCTGAAATAGTTCCAGGCGATGTAATACTAATTGAAGAAGGGAGTTACATACCAGCTGATGCAAGATTAATAGACGTTTCCTCTTTAGCAGTTGATGAATCAACATTGACAGGAGAATCAACAACCGTACATAAAAATATAGATGTAATTAAAAAAGATACAATAATTTCTAATCAAAAAAATATGGTTTTTGCAGGGACAATAGCAACTAGGGGCAGAGCAAAAGCAATAGTTGTTTATACAGGATTAAATACAGAACTAGGAAAAATAGCAAAAGAAATACAACTTACAGAAGAAAAAGAAACACCACTTCAAAAAAAGTTACATACCTTTGGGATCTACATAACACTAATAATATTAGTAATATCAGCAACAATTTTCTTATTAGACTTTTTTAGAGGTGCACAATTTGTAGATTCACTTCTCACAGCAGTATCATTAGCAGTGGCAGCAATACCTGAAGGTTTGCCAGCAGTTGTTACAATAACACTTGCTTTGGGCACCCAGCGTATGGTCAAGAAAAATGCTTTAGTAAGGAGATTATCGGCGGTTGAATCATTAGGGAGCGTTACTGTTATCTGTGCAGATAAAACCGGCACACTAACAAAAAATGAAATGACTGTTGTAAAGATGTTTACAAACAACAAAGAAATATCTATAACTGGGAGAGGCTATGAAACTAAAGGAGAATTCTTTTACAAAAATAAAAAAATAAATCCAAAAGAACTTGAAAAATTAATGGAAATTGCTTCTCTGTGCAACAATGCCTCACTGAATGGTCCATCAGATCCAACAGAAAAAGCATTGTTAGTAGCAGCAGCCAAAGCAGACTATATTAAAAAATATCTTAGATTAAAAGAAATACCATTTAGTTCAGAAACTAAACACATGATAACGGTAGATAAAGTAGAAAATAAATTAATTTATCATATTAAAGGCGCTCCAGAAGTAGTTCTTAGCAAATGCAACAAAATATTAATTGATGGAAGAGAAATCAAAATAAATAAAGAGCACGTAGGTGAAGTACAGAAAAGTTATGAAAAAATGGCTTCTGAAGCCCTTAGAGTCTTAGGTTTTGCTTATTCTTACGATGAAAAGAACTTTACATTCGTTGGTTTGATGGGAATGATAGATCCACCAAGAGAGGAAGTTAAACCATCAATAGCAATGTGTAAAAAAGCAGGCATAAAAGTTGTTATGATAACAGGAGATTATTCACTAACAGCAAAAGCAATAGCAAAAGAAATAGGAATAGAAGGTGAAGTGATTACAGGCGAGGACTTAGATAAAATGCATTCACACGATCTTTCTAAAGTAGTTGACAAAATTGTTATTTATGCTAGGGTAAGCCCGCAACACAAAGTAAAAATTCTAGAAGCATTAAAAGCAAAAGGTCATATTGTTGCTATGACTGGAGATGGAGTTAATGATGCTGTTGCTCTAAAAAAATCAGATGTTGGGACAGCAGTTGGTTCTGGCACAGATGTAGCAAAAGAAGCATCTGATATTATTTTATTAGATGACAATTTCGTTTCTATAGCAAATGCTATTAAAGAAGGCAGAGGAATCTACAATAATATCAAAAGATTTATAGGTTATTTATTTTCTTGTAATCTAGCAGAGGTTGCTATAATATTTATCTCATTATTAATAGGTTTACCACTACCATTGATAGCAATTCAAATATTGTGGATTAACTTACTAACAGATGGTTTGCCAGCACTTGCGCTCGGGTTAGACAAAGCAGACAATGAAGTAATGTATAAACCACCAAGGAATCCTAAAGAAAAAATTCTAGGTAAAAAAGATTTAATATTTTTATTATTGCAAGCCTTAGTCATAACTGTTGTTACTGTTTTGTTATTTGAATATTATATAAAAACAAAAAATATAACTTATGGCCAGACAGTTGTTTTTTCAGCAATAGTTATATTTGAATTATTTAATGCGATTAATTATCACACAGGAAATAAATCAATATTTAAAACAAATTTATTTTCAAACAAGTATTTGATTGGAGCAATATTTTTATCTTTGATTATTCAGCTAGTGGTAGTTTATTTTCTTAATACAGTATTCAAAACAACACCAATACTTGCCGTTGACTGGCTATTTATTATTATAGGTGCAGTATCAATATTAATAGTACAAGAAATAGCAAAATTATTTATTAAATTAGATTACTAAGGTTTCTTATTAATTTTAGTTTCACTAATAACAGAATTTATTTGTGTGTCATTCCAGCCCTTGCTCTTTAATGCAACTTTTATTTGGTTCTCGCCTAAACCTTTTTTAAGTGCATTTTGTACATAGGCTTTAACAGCAATATGATCTTTTTCAGTTTTGAATGCTTGCTTAATAGAACCAACTTTTGCAGAACCACCAAACTTCTTTTTCAATAAACCGCCTTTGAAAAACCATCCAAAGTATATAATAGCAGCAATAATAAAAACAAATAATATAACTATAACAATTTGTGATGTGTTGCTTACTTCACAATCTTCAGGACAACTTGAAGAATCTTCATCATTTTCACATAAATCATTACCACAAACAGATTCAAGTTCTACAATAGGTTCTTCAACAGCACCAAAGCCTTCTAAATTTAAAGGCAGAACAGCAGTTCTAGTTTGCAATGCTTTAGCTATATCTGTACTATCAACCCTATAGATTAATTGGTTTGTTGGTGAAAAACTATAAACCCCAGTAGCAGCACCAGTAACATTCTGCCCCACTATAACATTTGAAGGAGTTATATCAAAACCAAATGGCGCAAACTCATAAACCTTAGACCCAGTACCAACTATATTCTTTTTTACAATCATAAAATTGCTACCACTGCCATCAGCATATGTTAAATTTACAAGTCTTGCCTCGCCATTCACAGTTATACCTTCTTGTGCTCTAAGCAAAGCAATCTTTCTCATTTCTGTTGTGAACTCACAGCAGCTGGTTACTTGATTTAAACCACTAATCTTTCCATCAAAACTATATCTATCAACATTTAATCCTGCAGGAAGCTGGCTTGTTAAATTCTGTAACTGTGATTTTAATTGATTGATTAAAAGAACCTTATCTGTATCAGTTAACGAACCATTTGAAATAATTAAATCATAATTAACTCTGATCAAACCTAAATTGGATTCTAAATTATTAACTAATTGATTTATTCCAATTAAAGTGGCTGTGTCTCTTACATGCTCTAGGCTGCTAGATAAAGCAGTTCTGAAATCTGTTATTGAAGTTACAGTCTGATTTATTAATCCTCCAAGATCAAGACTACCAACTGATTGCACATTTACAACAAGACTATCGATATCATAAACTCCATCACTATCAGTGACCTTAAGTGTTACACTATAATTTCCTGTTGCATTGTAAGCATGAATAACCCTAACACCATTTCCTATTGAGTTATCGCCAAACTGCCATGAATAAGATGTAATGTTTCTTCCATTTACAGGTGTTGAACTACTTGCATCAAAAATTACTTCTTCACTTACTCCAGGATTAGTTGGGCCATATTGTATAAATGCAGTAGGTGCAGCAACAACACTGAAGTTTATATTATTGCTTCTAGCACCATCAAAAATAGCATACAAATTGTAGTTACCAAAGCCACTGGGAGCAACAACATTGCTTAACTTACTAAGTTGTACACTTATAGTTCCATTATAACTTGCAGACTCAGGTACATAAGATATTTTTCTGAATCTATCCTCAGTAAAATCTCCGCCCAAACTAGAATAACTAACAACTAAATTACTTAATTTTACGCCACCAGAACTTCCAACGCTTATATTAAATGGAACTAACAAACAATTCACTGTGCAATTTGTCTCGCCATGAATATAAGAATTTATATCATCAACAGGTAGGACAACAGAAGACCCAGCATTTAATGTTCTATCATAAGTTCTATATTCACCAAATATATAGAAATTAGATTCAGCTTCATTTCCATCTACAAAACTAAGAATTGGTTGGCTGCCTTCAGTTCTAATTGAAAAATATCTATTTGAATTTGGGGCATTTGCAGGATAAACACAAAGATATTCTTCTTTTCTATCAGGTATTGATTTTGAAATAGTACAATCTACATGGTTATAATTTGGACCAGCTATTGCTCCAAAACTACAGCAAGGAGTTTGAGGATCACTACAATTAGGTATGCTGTATAAAGGTCCATCTTGTATCATGGTTGCATTTAATCCAACAATGCCTTCTCCTGCTAATCTTTTTACTAAAGCACTTATTTTGTATTCGCCAGAATCACTAATATTTACAAGCTGACAAAAGATATTGCTGCCCAATACATTTTGGCTTCCATCAGGTATGAAATCACCCAAATAATCTCTTTCTAAATTAGCCCAGCCAGTTGCACTACCTCTGTACCTATAAACTCTTTTTCCTTCAACATATATTGAAACATCGTTAGGATTACCGCCAGAAGGTTCTATATTAAAAGAAACATTTTGTACATTTACATCAGAAGCCTGTCTTGGACCGCTTCTTAAATCAAAACCAACTTCAGACTTTGATCCAGCGCCACTGAAGCTAGCAGTTATTTCACTATCTTTTGAATTTGTTGAATTTGTATAAATTGGATTGTATATAACTAAACCAGGATTACCAATTAAATTTGCTGCAGTTAATAAATTCCTTAAATTAATATTATGAGTTAAATTGCCAGAATGAATCTCCATATTTATATCTAATGGTTTTGTATTACTAAAATTAAAATTTACAGAACCTTCAAATATGCTTCCGGGTCCAACCTTATTCCCAGATAAATTAACATTAACAGAAGCATAAACAATACCTACTAAAATCAATAATACAGATATAGCTAATAAACCTCTTTTTATTAATTTCATTGAATATTCATGGTTTTAACTGTTTTAAAAACTTTCCTTTTTCCTGTCCAATTACCTTTATTTTAGCATTACTAAAATCTTCTTTATATTCATTAATTTCATAAAGAATTATACCTAAAGCACTTACTTCGGAAATTGGCTGGTTCGTTACACTTAAATTATAATCAGCTAACTGATAGAATTCAGACTCAACTTTCTCTCCGCCAACAATTATTAATAATTTCTTGTTTTTTAATTTGTTTTTACAATTTCTAAAATCTTTGCCGTACATAGTTAAATGTACAATTAAAAAACCACCATTTTTCTTTTCCTTAACTAATTCAACATCATATTTTAGATATTCGATATTAAAAGGACCTCCAAACTTACTTGTTATTTTATTTACACTTTCTTCCATACTACTATCTTTCTGTCCACTGTAATAAATCTTAGAAGCACCAAAAGCTCTTGCTGTTAAAGCTACATGAGTGCTGACTCTTGCATCCCTTCCAATTCTATGGTTTAATCTTAGAATTTCTATTTCCATTTTTCAAAATGTTTATTATATCCTTTTCTATATCTTCAGGATTTCTGTCGCCTTCAACTAAAATTATTTTATCTTTGTAATATTTTAATAAAGGCGTTGTTTGTTCTCTATATTCCTTAAATCTAGTCTCTATAGTTTTAGGAATATCGTCGCTTCTTCCTTCAATTTTGGCTCTTTTTAATAATCTTGATTTAAGTGTATGAAATGGAACATCTAAAACTATAACATAATTTATTTTAGTGATTTTATCTAATGCTTTAGCCTGATCTATTGTTCTAGGATAACCATCTAAAATAAATCCATCTTTTATATTTTTAATTGCTTTTTTCAAAACATCTATTGTTATTTTATCAGGAACTAAAATTCCCTTGCCCCAATATTTTTCATAAGATTCAATTCCTAATCTAGTTTTATTTTTTAATTCTTCTCTAAATATTTCACCAGTAGAAATATGTTTTAAATTTAGATCTTTAGCTAATAGTTTGGCCTGTGTTCCTTTGCCTGCTCCTGGCGGGCCAAATATAATTAATTTCATAATAAAAAGGATAAGTTGGTTCTTTTAATTCTTTTGATCATTGAAAAGCCCTCGGTGGAATTTGAATCCACAACCTTATCCTATTTGTGATATATACCAAGGATATGCTCCACCAATTAAGCTACGAGGGCATTCAAGAAATAGCTTATGATTTAACTTTTAAAGATTGTGTTAGAAAATTAGTG
>CAYJQZ010000002.1:0-12002 GCA_964372555.1 Candidatus Woesearchaeota archaeon
TTCCGGGTGGTAAGTTAGTAATGCATTATCAGAGGGGAAAGCCAGGAAAACCACAATGCAATATGTGCGGGGAGTATCTTAAGGGTGTAGCAAGAGGTATTATATCTAAAGTAAATAAGTTTTCAAAGACAGAGAAAAGACCTGAAAGACCATATGGTGGTGTTTTGTGTAGTAAATGTATGAGAAAGGGCATGGTTGAGAAAGCTAGAGCGATGGTGGTGTAAAGTGGTTGATGTTGGAGATGTTGCTGTTAAAATTGCTGGTAGAGATGCAGGACAAGTTTGTGTTGTAGTTGATGTTTTGGACAGGAACTTTGTTTTAGTTGATGGTGCTACAAGAAGGAGAAAATGTAATTTAAGACATTTAGAATTCTTAAACAAGAAAGTTAAAATAAAGAAAGGAGTTAGCAGTGAAGAAGTTAGGAAGGCTTTGGCAGAATTAGGATTAAAACTTAAAGAAGTTAAGAAAGGTAAAACTAAAGAAAGAAAAGAGAAGCCAGCCAAGACAAGGTCTTCTAAGAAAGAAGAAAACACAGTTAAGAAAGTTAAAGAGAAGAAATAAGGGCTGATAAAGAAAAGCTTAAAGAAAAATATATGGAGTTTCAACTTCTTATGCAACAGTTTCAGCAATTGCAAGAAAATGTTTCTGCTCTTGAAAAGCATATTTTTGATTTGAGAACATTAAGAGATAACATTGATTCCTTAGCTAAAAGTAAAATTAGTAGTGAAATTCTTATGCCTTTAGGCAGCGGGATATTTGTTAAGGGAGAGTTAAAAGATAGTAATAATATAATTATGAATGTTGGTTCTGGTGTTTGTGTTGAGAAGACAGTTGATGAAGCTAAAGATACAATACATAAACAACTTACTGAGGTTAGTGCTGTTTTGGAGCAACTACAAGAGGAGATGAATAAGACTTCTACAAGGTTGCATCAATTACAGAGTGATTTAAGCGAAGCAAAACAAGAAGATTTAGAATAATAACAAAATATAGTTCTTAATCTAATAATATATATAAATCTTTCTAATATTTTTTATTTATGAATATTAAAGAATATTATTCTAGAAAAGAAGTTCAGAGAGAATTACTTAGATTATCAAATGGAAGAGAAGTGCAAGTTTGGTTTGGTGAAATAAGAGGAAAAAGACCAGAGATAGTTAACTTTGAAGGTGATGTGCTTGATTTAGTTAGACAAGGAATGACTTCTTTTCATGTGAGCGAAGAAAGATGGAAGGATCCGTTAGTATTAGAATCTGGACTAACAAAAAAACAATTAGATGAATTAAGGGCTGGTTGGGATTGCTTATTAGATTTAGATTCTAAAAATCTAGAATTTAGTCAAATGTGTGCAGAATTGCTTATTGATGCCCTTAAGTTTCATGATATAAAAAATTATTCAATGAAGTTTTCAGGTAATCATGGATTTCATATTGGTGTTCCTTTTGAGGCTTTTCCAAGAGAAGTTAATAATGTAAATATAAAAGATTATTTTCCTGATGGTGTAAGAGTTATTTCTGAATATTTAAAAGATATGACTAAAGAGTTCTTAGCTGCTAAAATATTAAGTAAATATACAGTTGAGGATGCAGCAAAGAGTGTTGGCAAAAGTGTAAATGATATTATTGTAAAGGGAAAGTTTGATCCTTTTAAAGTTGTTGATATCGATAGTATATTAATTTCTAGCAGACACTTGTTCAGATGTGTTTATTCTATTAATGAAAAATCCGGATTAGTCAGCATTCCAATAAAAAGTATTTTTGAGTTTGATAAAGAAAATGCTAAAATTGATAATGTTAAGGTTAATATGAAATTTTTAGATCCTGAAAGTGTTTCTAAGGATGAAGCAAAGAATTTGTTGATACAAGCTTTTGATTGGGCAAAAAAAACAAACTATGTAGAAGAAAAGAAATCAGACAGGGTGTTTGAATTACCAAAGGTTGCAATAAAAGCAGATTTCTTTCCTCCATGCATTATAAAATTGATGACTGGCGTTAGAGAGGACGGCAGAAAAAGAGCAATTTTTGTTTTAGCAAATTTTTTACAGAATGTTGGTTGGAGTTTGGATGATGTAGAGAAATTTTTACTTGAATGGAATAAGAAAAATTATGAGCCTTTGCGTGAAGGTTATGTTAAGTCCCAGATTAGTTGGTATAAAAGACAGAAGAAAGTTGTATTGCCACCAAACTGTTCTAATGAAAGTTATTATAAGACTATGGGCATAAAATGTGAAGATAGTATTTGTAATACATGTAAAAATCCTGTTAATTATGTTTTTAGACGATTGAAGATTCTTCAGAGCAGTAAGAAGACTAGTAGTTGAACCTTCTTACAAATTGCTTAAATTGATTTACATTTTTTGATCTTGAAGTGAAATGACAACGTTCGAAATCAATAAGTATTGGTTTATTCTTTTTTATAATTATATTTTTTAGTGGTTTATGCATTTCTTCTTTATTTATTTTTAGTTCATCCATTAATTTACATTGTTTCATTATCTTTCCTAGAATGTTTTTTGGATTTTTATTTTCTTTTAAGTATTCTTTTAATGTAATGCCTTTAACGAACTCATAAGAGAAATAGTCTTCTCTGTAGTCAAGCAATTTTGGCCCTATTTTGTATTTATTTAATATTTTTAAAAAGTTAATTTCATTTTGTATTCTGTTTATTGCTTTTGACTCCGGGTTTGCGATCTTTAGTGCTATTATTTTTTTGTTTTTATTAAATGTATAAATTAATCCTCTTTTTCCCTTATCAAACAATTTAGGATTATATTTCAAGTACTTTTTTGGCAGCATATAAGCTGTTTAGACAGAAACTTTTATAAACCAATTGCTCTGAATAAAACTATGGTAAGAGGTGGTAAGTCAGTATTCTCGTTTTTAGTTATTTTTTTATTAATAATCAGTTCATTTTCTGTTTATGCAGATGAGCATAATGCAACTATAAGTACAACTCCAGCCCCATTTAGTTCTGGTTTTAATCAGGCTGCTTCTTATAATTGGTTATATGAAAAGGTTTCAAATTCTTCTGTGAGTGATGATGTTCAGGCATTATCAAATATTGCTTTGCTTCAGGGTGGAACACCAAGAGCAGGTCCTATTGAAGCTTTAAGAGATAAAGAAGATGCTATGGGTTGTTGGCCTCGTGGTAGTTGCAGGGTTAAAGACAGCGCATTGGCAACATTAGCTCTTTCTCTAGCTGGTCAAGATATAACTAAAGAAGTAGATTGGTTGAAGAAAGCAAGAGTTGCTGGACTAAGTGCTGGTGAATGGTGGGTTGTTGTAAAGGCAAATAATAATGGCACATGTGAATTTTCTTATCCAGGCGGGAGTAAAACATATAATCTGCAGGATGAAGGATTAAGATTGCCAAGCGGGGCATTTACTAGGGGACAATATTATGTCAGTTTAAATGATTTGAATCCTAATTTGAAAACTGTTTTACAGCCAACAATAAATGTTGCCTGCGATCCAAGTTTGTCTAATCCAATAATTACATTAATATTTAAGCCAAATACTCCAGCTAATACTTTTTTTATTCAGAGAAGTGATTCTGGTGCTAGTGCGCAGTTAACTATTGCAAATGCTTGCTTTGGTGGACAATCTTCTGCTGGTCCTTGTAATTACGAGAGCACAGCTTATGCTACTTGGGCATTAGCTGAGATTGGAGTTATGAATGCTGATAGAACTTTATCTTTAGATAATGTTGGTACTCATATTTATTTAGAGTCGCAGGCACTTAATAAAAAAAATGATCCAGTTGCTTTAGGATTATTAAATCACATTTTAATAAAAGCAGGCAGTGCAGCTCCTTCATTTATTTCAGATTTAGTTAAATTGCAGAGGGTAGATGGAAGTTGGGATGGAAATATTATTTCAACTTCTGTAGCAACTTTTGGCCTTAGTGGCAGTGATCAAAGTGAGGCAGTTACCAGGGGTGTAACTTATTTAACTAGCAATGTTGATACAGATGGAAGTTGGGATGGAAGTATAGAAGAAACTTCTTGGGCTTTAATTGCTATTCATGGGGGGCAGTTATCAAGATCTGTTATTTCTGGAGGAAATGTTGCTGTAAGTAATAATGAGATATGCGGAAATACAATAGATGATGATAATGATGGTTCTTTTGATTGTGGTGAAGCTGAGTGTTTATCTGAGCCTGAGTGCCAATGCGTAAATAATATACAAGATGGTGATGAAACAGGAATAGATTGCGGTGGAAGTTGTAGTGTTGCTTGTGTTGAAGATCAATTAGAAGAACAACCACCAGATTTTGAAGAACCTGAAGAAGAATTTGAAGAAGAGCCAGTAGAGGAAGAAGGCGGAAGTGCAATATGGTGGATAATAATATTACTAATTTTGATAGGTGGAGGAATATTTTTCTATATTAAGTATATTAAGACTGGAAAGATAGACCTACATAGCTTATTTAAGAAGAAACCAAAAGGTCCCACATTTGAAGAATTTAGAAGGCAGGCAGAGTTTAGACCTGTACAACAATCTGGTAAGCCAGCACAGCCTACAAGTACTCCTGCTAGACTAATTCAGCCATCTAGACCAATGACTTCCGGTAAAACTAAATCAAAAGAAGAGGATGAATTAGAGAGATCAATAAGAGAGGCTGAAAAATTACTTAAGGGTTAGTTTGAAATGAACAGTAAAATTATTTTTAGAGTTTACTTATTTTTGATATTTCTTTTGTTACTTGTTTTTACAGTTAGCGCTGATGATGTGAATTTTAATTTTTATAAGGATAGTTATAAACCATTTGAAACTGCGCAAGTAAATGTCACAATAGAAAATATTAACTTGAGTAGGAATATTGATTTTACTAATCTTGTTTTGTTAGATGCTAATGATAGTTCTATTAGTTTAGCCAAGAATGTAATTAAAGTAAATGATAAGTTTTATGTTCTTTATTTTGACTTACCTTTCTTAGAAGCAGGACAATATAAAGTTGGATTAAAAGAGGTTCATTATGTTAAGGATGGAGTTTCTCAAATAGGAAGTTTCTTTTCTAACTTAGATATTATTGATGGAATTACACAAATTGTTAGTGTCAGGCCTGCTTATGTTTATACTGAAATATTAAGGGGGCAAGAGGCTCATTTTAGTTTAGCATTAGCTAACAAAGGCAGTGATGCTGTTAGTGTCAACATGGAAAAGGAAGGCGATTTTTTTAGTTTGCAAACTACAAGTTTTAGTTTTCTTCCAAATACGTCGAGAGTTATTAATGTTATAACTTCTTTGCATAATAGAAATAATGCAAGCTATAATGGTTTAATAAAAATTAATTATGCTGGGGGAAGTTACACTGTTCCGTTTGATGTTTTGAGAACAGATATTACAGAGCAAGCTAATGCAACACCATCTAATTTTACTGATGAATCTGAATCTAATGTTGTGTCTGGTGGTTTGAGTTTAACTACATTGTCTGATAGGGTCTTAACAAATTTAAGTTTTGATATTAATATTGGGGAGTATTATCCTTCAGGTCAAGTTGTTGTGAAAAATAATGCAGGTGTAGATTTATACAATTTGAATTATTATCTTAGTGGTGATGTTACAAGTTTACTTGATGTGCAGCCAGACAGTATAGAATTTCTTAAAGATGGAGAGAGTGCTGTTTTTCTTATTAGTTTGAATAATAGTTATGACTTTGTAGCAGGTACTTACAATGGTTTTCTCAATGTTGATAGTAGAGAAGGGGCAAGTGTTTCTGTACCAGTTTTTATAGATGTTACTGGTGAAAGTGTTAGAAATTATACTAATTTTTCAACTAGGACCAGTATAGCTAATACTACAAACGCTTCTTTAATTGAAGAAGATGAAAAAGGAAATAGTGGTGTATGGTTATTGCTTTTGATTGTTGTAATTGTTCTTCTAATTGTTTTGTATTTTTTTTATAGGAAAACTAAAACTAAAAAGGCAGAGTTTGAGAGTTTTGTTGATAAGGTAAAGAGCAGAAGAAATTATTAAGATTTTTTTGTTCCTTCTAATTTTTTTAGTTTGTTTGTCATGTTATTTACTAAAATGTTATAGTTATGAAGTTTTTCAAGCACTTCATTAAGACCCAAACTAAATTCTCTTACTGGTAAGTTTATTTTTTCTGTATCTAATATTTCTATTGATGATGGTAAATAATTATAACAGAAGCCTAATAATTTGGTAAAATCATTTATTTTTAGTTCAAGCTCTGCAAAACAGGAAAAGAATTTTTCTTTTACCATCTGAGTTTCGCTTATTTGGATTTTTAATACATTTATCCCTTCTTCTTCTTTTAATTTTTCTATAACCTTTTCTACTACTTCTTTTATATGGCTTTCTGGGTATCCTAAAACTTCTATAATTGCTCTAACTGTGAAGACCATTTTTCTGTTGATTCCTTCAATGTTTTTTCTGTATCTTTGCTTTTGGATATTAATCCAATTAATATTGCAGCCAAAATAACCATAAATAAATATGTTGCTATTTTCTTGGCTTTTATGTTTGAGGACTCATATATTGTCCTTCCAGTTAAGGGGGCCCCTGGAAAGCTTATAATACTTTCGGATGAATTTGATTCATTTGATGCTGGTTCTGGTGGTAGTTCATCTATACTTATATTTACTTCACTTTTTATTCCATTGCCTGGCACTTCGTGTGAGCAATTGTTTAGTATTGTAAAGTTTTGTTTTGATTCTAGTTCTCCTGTTCTTGCTGCCAGCGTGTATGTATTGTTTTGTATATTACAATCATAAGGTATTTGCGTTGTTATGTTCATGATTGTATAATTGAATATTCCTTCTATTGTGTGTTCTACCCTATTTGTTATATTTTCTATCTCTGTTGTAAATGTGAAGTTTGTTTGATTGCCTGAATAAACTGCTATTTGTGCTGTTAAGTTGTTTCCTATGTATATTCTTTTACTTCTATTTAGGTATAATTTTTTTATAGTTATGTTTGAATTTGGATCTTTTTCTACTTCTACAAATACTTCTAGTTCGTTGTAAGTTTTATTGTTTATATTAATACAATCTATAAATGTAAGGTTGTTTTTTATAACTAATGTTGTATTGTCTGCGAGCCTGGGTGTAAATTGTTTTGGATTCAAGTTTAATGTTTCTAATTTTTCTTTTATTATAGTCCCATTGTTGTTTTCTATCCAGTATTTGATTTTAAACTCATGAGACCTATTACTTAATCCATTATATATTTCAATTTTTTCTCCATTTTTGTAATATTGCTTGTTTGTTTCTAATGAAAGCGAGACGTTGCAGTAGCCCTCTGGTAGTATTTCAGTTATGTTTTCTTGTATAATTGTTTCATTGCAGCTTTCATGTGCTGTGACAAAAGGAATGAATAATAGAAATAACATTGCAATAATATATTTTTTCATATCATTTTATTTAATTTTGGAATTAAAAAGCCTTTAGGGTAATTTTTTGAAAATCTTTCAAAATTTTTGAAAATTATTCAGCTGTTGGCTTTCTTTTTATGAAGAAGTATACAATTAAGCCTAAAATTATTGGTATTAAAATTAATTTGATTATTGTTGTTGGTTCTAGTGGAGAAGTATAGATTACAAGTTTATCTAAGCTTTCTATACTTAGTGTTAGTGGTAGATTTGAACCTATTGCTTTCATGAACTTAGGCATTATTTCAAATGGGAAGAATAGGTTACTTAGAAAAAACATTGGCAGCGCTATAACTAGAGAACTGAGTAATGCAGTATTTTCTGAATTTGAGAGTGAACCAAGCAGCAAGCCAATAAGTATGAAATTTATTGCAGCTATTAGTAGAACTATAAGTATGCTTGCATTTATTGGCAGACTTATACCAAATAGTTTTACTGTTATGAACATTACTGCAAGTTCTATAATGGATATTATAACAAAGAATATTATTTTTGATATTATAAATACAGGTATTGGCGTTGGGCTCAACAGTGTTCTTGCTAGTGTTCCAGTTTTCCTTTCATAGACAATATTTGATGATGAAACTAATATTATAGTGAATAGTAATAATATTAATATGATTCCTGGGGCTAAGAATGCGAAATATATTTTTTCTCCAAATACCTGTTTTTCATTAAGTGCTACCGCTCTTACTATATTCTTTGGATCTCTTGATGTGTAAATATCTAATAACCGGGAGGTTTCATTTAAGTCATCTATTATTTCTACTATATTGTTTGTGTAGTTAAATATTGTTTCATTTATTTTTGTTAGTTCTTCTCTGGCATTTTCTCTTGTTTCTCTTATATTTTGTATGTGGTTTGCTATTTGTGTTGTATTTATTGTATTTAATATTTCATTTACGCGTGTTTCTCTTTCAGCCAGGCCACTATTAATATCTGTGAGTTGGTTTATAGTTATATTTATTGTAAGACATTGTTCTTCTGGCAATACGCCCGGGCAGTTTTCATCTCTAAATGCTGTTAATCTGCTTATTTCTCCAGATATTTCTGGTGTGATACTTACATTTATGTAGGATCTATTTGATAGAGAGTCATTTAATTGGTTTAATTGCAATTCTAATTCTGTAGTGTCAATGCTACTTATATTTTCGTTTAAACTATTTATTTCTTCTTGTATTTGTAGTGCCTGCTCCTTTGCTACTTGTAAATTTGATACTACAAATTTTAGTCTGGTATTTAATTCTCTAAGTCTTATCCATGCATTTTCTATGAATTCTATACCTATCTTTTCGTTTAAATCTTGTACTAGGGCTTTTATTGCATCGCTTGCTACAAGTGCTGTTTGTGTTTTTGAGTTGTCTATATATAATATTATTTCACTTCCATATCCTTGTTCTATTTTTTTTGAGAAATCTTCTGGAATAACTATTGAGGCTCTTAATTCCCCCATTTCTACCAATTCTCTTGCTTTTTCTTCGCAATTATTTCCTAAATTTTTTATTACAAATAGGGTAATATTTATGTCTGTTTTTTCTTTATTTAAATCACAAACACCCAAAACCAATCCAGATATTGATTTTGATCCTGTTGTCTGGCCAAAAACATTTCCAAGTATTAATAATATTATAATCGGTGCTAATATTGTTAGAACTAATGTTTTTGAGTCTCTTTTCAAGAGTTTTAAATCTTTTTTAACTAGTTTTGTTATTTTCATGCTGTACTAATTTTATGAATGCCTCTTCTAATGTTTTTCCATATTTTTTCTTTAGGTTTTTTGGAGTATCAATTGCTATTATTTCGCCTGATCTTAATATGGCTATCCTGTCACATAGTAGTTCTGCTTCGTCTAAATAATGTGTGCAGAATAATATTGTCATTCCCTGTTTTTTTATATTTCTAATTATTTCCCACAGCACCCTTCTAGATACTGGATCTACGCCGGCAGTGGGTTCATCTAAGTATAATAATTTTGGTTTATGTATCATTGCTATTGCTATACTAAGTCTTCTTTTCATACCGCCAGATAGTGAGCTAGCTATAGAATTTGTCTTGCTTTCAATTTGCAAAAGTTTTAGTATTTCTTCTGATCTTTCTTTGAATTCTTTTTTAGGAATGTTGTAAAGCGATGCAAAATATTCCAGATTTTCCCCGACTGTTAGTTTATGATAAAATGTTTCTTCTTGTGGCACCCAGCCAATTAAAGGTTTTATCTTATTTGGCTTTGTTATTGGTATCTTATTTATTGTTACTGCACCAGAAGATGGTTTATGAAAACAAGTTAATATTTTTATCATTGTAGATTTTCCAGCACCATTTGGTCCAAGTATTCCAAATATTTCTCCTTCTTTTATTTCAAAACTTATTCCTTTTAGTGCTAGAAAGTCTTTGTATTTTTTCTTAAGGTTTTTTACTATGAGCATTTTACAATTGGAACCTTTTGAATAATGCTTTAATTCCACCCTTCTTCCATGATCCTGTATCTGATTTTAGTCTATGTTTTACTTCAAAGTAAAGGGCATTTAGTGCTTTGTGCGTTGCTTTTGTAATATCCCAATCACCACCCATTTCTGTGTCTTTTGTTTTTACGCTAAACATTCTAGTTGGAGCTTCTAATCTAAAACTTATTATGTATCTTTTTCTAGTTTGTTTCTTTGATACTTTAACATTTACTATCAAGTCAGATACATTTTTTACAAGTCTTTGGATTCTTGGATACTCCTTTTCTATAAGATTTTTGAGAATTGATTGTTCTTCTGCATCAAGATCTTTGAGTCCACTATATTTTATTATATTTTGCATTTTTATCACTCCTTTTTATTAATTCATCAAACTTTAAACCTTTTTCTTCAGCTAGTTCTAGATTTATTACTGAATTTGAACTTTTTGTTTTTTCTAGATCATTTGGTTTAAGGAAATACCAGCCTTTATGATTAAATCTTATTGCCAGCCAAGGTTCTGCTCCGAACTTAATGGCGAAGTTTGTTATTTGATCTATTTCTTCTGGATATAAATATTTAGATGTTCCTTTTACTGATTTGCATTCTATTGCTAGATATCTTTCTGCGTTTCCAGCTAAAACATCCGGATTTGGATCATTTGTTAAACCAGAACCGGCAACTCTTATTGCTGCCCAAGAATTGGTGTTGTTAAACATGTGGGTAAGTTCTCTCTCAGTACGTGAACCTTTAGCTTTCATACTCTTTTTAGAAATTATATGTATAAATAACTTTCTTTTAAAATTATAAAAAGAAAAATAGAGACTTATAAGTCTCTAGGTTGAATTGTTGATCTCTTATTTTCTTTTGATCTTCTGCAAGCTTCTTTTATAAGTGCTTCTACCTTTGCACTAAGAGCATCTGCAAAATCCCCAGCAACATTCATTCCTTTAGCTACGTCTTTTATCTTACTTCTTACAACAAGTAATTCACTCATTTTTCATTCCTCCGACTTTTTTGTGTTTTATTATAAAAACGAGAAACGTGGTTTTTGGCCATTTTAGCTCGTTTTATATCAAATTAGCGATTTTGATGGTATATAAATCTTTCTTTATTTCTCGTTAGTTATTATTTATACTTCACTAAATAGCTTACTAACTTTATTTTCTCCTATAGTTAGTATAAAATTAGCTAGTCTTGGTCCACGCTCTTTTTTTACTAATACAAGGTATGCTCCCCTGAAGAATTCATCTGTTTGTATACCAAATTCTTTTGCTATGTTATAAAATTCTGAGTGTAGGTCTTTTTCTTTCCATTTTTTATTTTTTAGTAATTCTGAAACTTTTCTTAGAGCAAGTTTTTGCTTTTCATTTATATTTATATCTTTTGGCACTGTTTCTTGCAAGGAAAATCTCACCTCCTCTGGTGCAAAGTTTTTTACCCAATATTTAGCTAGCTCTACTCTTTTTTTGTTTAGTTCTATGTCTGACTTTGATGCTCCTTCTAAATGTCCTAACTCTTTTAGTTTTTCAATTGCTATTTCTGTAGTATAAAGTTGTGATATATTTGCTGCAACATTATATTGGATTCTTATTGGACAATTTTTTGGTATTTTGTCCATAGTAAGTTCATACATCCTTTTTGCATTTTCTTCTCTATTTTCAGTTCTACCTTCTTCTTTTCCAAAATAGATTCTTTC
Organism: Candidatus Woesearchaeota archaeon; assembly: GCA_964372555.1. Lineage (GTDB taxonomy): Archaea > Nanobdellota > Nanobdellia > SCGC-AAA011-G17 > GW2011-AR18 > CAYJQZ01. Next base: position 11,533 of record CAYJQZ010000002.1, read on the forward strand.
AGATAGATCAAATTCATCAACTAGCTGGAATATTTTGCTTAAATCAAGGTCTCTTTGTTTTTCAGGACGTTTTGCATAGAAAAAAAGAAAGACTTCAGGTTCTAGGAATTTTAGCATGTCTTGTACTATGAAGACTTCTCCTTTTGAGGCAGACATTTTCTTGCCATTGACTAAGAAAAATTCATATATGAAAGGTATTGGTGGTTCTCTTTTGAAGATTTTTTCTAATATATCTACAGCGCTTTTCCAAGAGCCTTCCCAGTGGTCTTTACCCATTGGTTCATATGTTGTTTTAAATATACACATTAATGCGGGCCATTCAAAACGCCATTGGAGTTTTCCTTCGCGCCATGGCTGCCAACTTTCGTAGCCGCAACCCTCGGCTTTCTTTTGCTTAATTGTTTTGCCGCCGCAAACAAAGTGGACTTTTTTGTTTTTTATGTCGAAGTCGTCGATGTTTGCTAACACGC
>CAYJQZ010000002.1:12012-25252 GCA_964372555.1 Candidatus Woesearchaeota archaeon
AAATATACTGTTTTTTTCTTTAGGTCGAAACTATCTACGTTTGATAATCTACCACAGCCAGGGCATATTGCATCAAAAGGTATATGTTCTTCTGACTTTGTTGATTGATGTTTTGCAATTATTTTCCCAGCTATTTTTTGATTTTTAAAAACCAATTCTATGTAAGGATCAAATTTTCCTGCTTTGTATAATTCATCAACTGAATATAATTCTGGAAACATTCCAATTTCATTTATTCCTTTCATCCAAACTTTTGTAAAGTGTTCGCTCCAGCTTTTGCAGCAGTTGAATGGATCTGGTATTCTACAGTAGGGCATGCCCATATATTTTTTGAAGTCAACAAGATCTTGTGAGTTATGCCAATTTCCATTTAAATCATTAATTCTCTTAGGGACCTCTTTCATTGGGTCTCTATCATCTGTAGTGTGAACAAATGTTGATTTTACTCCTTTTTCTAGTACTGCTTTATACGGAAGATATGCCCTTGCAACGTCATTTAAATTACCTATATGTTTGCCACCAGAAGGAGTTTGCTGGCATTTTATATTTGGAACTTCTTTTGTTCTATTTGCTCTTTCTATTATTTTTTCAGCTATTTGGTCTGCCCAGTGGTGGGTTTCATTGGAAGCCATGTTTCTTTGTTATTATAATTGTTTTAAAAAGCTTTCCTAGAGTTAAAATTCAATTTCGTGTTCGTTTTCATTAAGGATAGTATATTTTGTTTTGCCATTGCATAGTTTTTCTACTAGTTCTTTTAATTCTGCTGTTACTTTGTATAATTCTTCTTTTGTTGTTGGTGGAAGTGCTTCTATTACTAATACGCAATTTTTAGTTTCTTCTGTTAATTTGGTTCTGTCTGCTTCACGCCAATTAAATCTCCTGCATATTGCTGATATGTTGTCTTTGTAAATTACTTCTCCTTCATGTGGGGGTCTTGATTCTCTTTCTCCTAAAAGTAGAACTGATGGTTCATTTGCAGTTGCAAAAGCCAGTTCAATATTTCCTTCTGTTTTGTTTAGATCTTCCCCACCAGCCGGGAGCATATAAATTATTGATATTAAATTATATATGTCAACTAATTTATTTATATGCCTTAATTCTTCTCCCTTAATTATTCTTCTATAGAGTGCTTCAATTGATGATCTATTTTCTTTAGGTTTTCCATTAAATAGTGCATAGGCCTTTCTCCAACAATCAATTTTTGGATTTTGTGATAGTGTTTCTGTTTCATAATTATTTCTAATATATTCTTCTTTTTCTCTTAACTTTTTTAGAATTTCTTCCGATTCTCCTGTGTTATTTAAACCTTTTACTATTATTACCCCTATGTTTAGACCTGGGAATCTCTTAAATATTTCTGGATTTATTTTGAATTTCATTTTTTTAGTATTAATATTGTAAATTGTTGATGTATATAACTTATTTTGATTTCTTTCTCTTTTTTAAATTTATACATTTGAGAGTATTTTTCTATTAGTTCTGGGTATAGTGTTAAAATTGTTATTGTGCCTTTATTTTTCAGCACAAATTCTGCTTGATAAAATAGTTCTTTGTAGATCTTTTCAACTACTTCTTTTCTTAATGTATTTGTTGGGAATGGTGGAAAAGTAATTATTTTGTCTATTGATAATTTGTCAAATTTAGTATCAAGCCATTCAATGTCTATTCTGCTGCATTTAATGTTTTTATTTATGCCTGCTATTTTCGCATTTATTTCTGTGCTTCTTAGATTATTTTGTAAACTATCTACTGCATATAAGTTTAAATCTTTGTTTCTAATCTTTTCTTTGGGTTTGTATGTGATTAATTTTGCAAATGCCATTTTATCTAATAATTTTTTATTAGGTGAGATGTTTTGTAAATATAAGGCAGCTTCTATTAGTATCTCTCCGGACTTGCAGAATGGATCTAAAATTGAATTTTTTTCTTTTATTTCTGCAATCCTTATTAAAGAGTAAGCTAAACAAGAATTAAGTGAATTTGAAAGTAATTTTATTCTGTAGCTTCTTCTTGTTAATTTTATTCCTGTGTAATCTATTCCTATCATACAGTTATTATTTACTATATCAACAATAACAATTGTTGTTGGCTCTTTTAAATCAACTTTTAGTTTTCCATTTTTATTAATAATATCTCCAACTTCTTTTTCTATATCTATAGAACTAAAATTGTGTTCACCAGTTCTTTCACATTTAACTGCAAACGGGCTTTTTATTTTGGGGAATTTTACTTTCTTTATTTCGTTCAATATTTCATCTAGAGTAGCAAATGTGAAATTAGTTATGAATTGATATACTTTGATTGAGCTTCTTGTGTTGTAAATAATATCTGTTAACTGTTTTTCATCTTTTACTTTAAATTTGACTCTTGAGGGTACGAGTATTTCGGATTTAGTTTTTAGAATTTCTTTTATTTCTAATTGTGTTATTGGTTCTAAGCCCCCCATACATTGAGCTATTGCTTCCATGTTTGGAATAAAATTAATTGTTTATATAAACTAGTACTTTACTCTAAATTCTTTAAATTCACCTTTGTATGGCTGGCTTGTTACTGTCACTTTAACAACTTTTGCACCTACTGGGCCTTGCTTGCATTGTTCTATTAACTTATTGATTTTTAATTCGTGGCCTTCCACTACAACTTCTACTTTTTTATCTTCTGTATTTTTTGTGTATCCTGTTAGGCCTAGTTCTGTTGCTCTGTCTTTTATAAAGGCTCTAAAGTATACCCCAAGTACATCTCCCGAAATAACTATTTTTGCTCTTTTCATAAATAAAAAGAAAAAATAAGAATTTAAAAATCTTATCTTGTTGCAGCTAGAGCCAATATTGCTTTAACTGAAGCTATTATTGCTGCCGGAACAACGAAAACTGCTAGATGTGTTAGTATTCTTACTAACCAACCAAATGTTGCTCCGAAGCTGCCTACTGCTGCTGCTAGTGCTGGTGCAGCCACTAAAAAGGCTATACAAGCTACCAAGAAAGGCACTATTTCTTTATCACTAATGTTTAATAGACCAACAACTACACCGAGTACTAATAATAGGCCTATTACCCATGTTGTGCCTGCAGTAGAGGCTATAGCTCCAAGAATAACTGCTATTAGAGCACCCACAATAAATGACCAAGCGCCCACCTTTTCAGCCATGGAACTTTCTTTTGCCATATCTTTTCCACCCCCGTCTTATTTTTATTTGCTATTATAATCTCTAATTAGGCTTTTAATATTATATTTAAAGATTATGAACTTACTGAGCAGTTATACTTTCTTTGCTATGTATATACTATCTCTCGTTTCTAGAATTTTTACGCTTATCTTATCTCCTATATTTGTATTAGAGTCAACTATTGTTATTGATCTGTTGTTTGCTTTAGCTATAACTTCATTTTTTATCCAACCAGGCATTATTACTTCAGCTAAAATAACATTCCCACGTTGGAATACTAGAGGAACTCTTTTTGTTTTGTAGATTTTAAAGTCTACTGGGCCAATTTTTAATTTGTAATTATGTTTCTTTTCTAATTCTTCTAACTTTCTGTAGAATTTAAACCAATTTTGTTCTTTTGCTTTCTTTTGCTTTCTTGAATATTTGTATATTTCATATTTTTGTATGCTAATTCTGCAGTTTAATTCTTTTGCAAGTTCAATTAGATTTTCTATTTGTTCATCATTTATGCCTGGAAGGTAAACTGGTGTTAAATTTAATTCTATTTTTGAGTTATTAATTAATTTACATGTTTCTAAGATCTTGTTTAGGTTGTAGTTTTCTGAACCGAATAATTGTTTCGCTTGATCTGGGATTAATGAATGAACTGATAAATTAATTCTATTTAAACCTGCTTCTTCTAAAGCTTTTATTTTTTCCTTTGTGAGTAAAGTTCCATTTGATTGCATAGTTACCAGTTCTATGCCTGGGAGTTTTTTACATTCTTTTACTAGATCTGCTATTTTTTGGTATGCAGTTGGTTCTCCTACAGAATCTATATTTATTTGATTAACTTGATTGTCTTTTAATTTTATTACTTCTTTAATCCAATCTAGAAGATAAGATAATTCTACTTCGTAATTGTAAGGATGAATATCATAGGAGTTTGCTGCTGTAGAACAGAAAGTACATTTCATATTACATGCTGTTGATGCTCTTACTTGCAGTAAAGAGGATCCTCTGTCTATAACTCCGACTTGGATTATACCCAATAATGGAATATTTGAATTTCTATCTATTTTTATCAAACCTTTGAATTTGGGAGGTTCTTTGTATATTTGTAATTGTTTCATAATTAGAAATAGCAAAGAAAAGGTTATAAGTTTATTTATCAATATTTAATAGATGGTTAGTTTAGAATCTATAGTTGAAAATGATGTAGTTGCTAGTATTCCTACAGTTTTTGGTCTTGCTTCTATTGGTTTTGCAAACTATTTCGGTGCAAAAGCACTTTATGACTTTGTTTTAAGAGATTTTGATGGGGCTTTAGGAAATTGTAATGCTGCTATAGGGTTTTCTATTGTTGCTGCTTCTTTTTCTGCTGTTGGTCTCGCGCTTAGTGTCTATCGCTCATATAGCGGGCTGCATAAATGATTAATTTCTTCTAAAATGGAATTCGAAAGATATATATATATCTTTATTTATAAGATGTTTCTATGGAAAAGGGTTGGTGGTTTGGAATTATTGCTGGTGTTTTAGTTGCATTTGTTATATTTACTGTAGGGTTTTATTCTGGTAATGTTGTGACTGGACAATTTTTCCACAAATATTTATTTGGGGAGCAGGTAGGTCCCCTTATTGATCAAGAAAGTCAGGAAGATGAAGATTTAGCTTTAGATGAGGGAACAGATTCTGATTATGATTTCCATAAGACAGAAGATCTTGATACAGATGATCAAGAAGAAAGAAGGGTGGCACAAGTTGCGCCACAAAATAGTCCGACTAATCCTGCACAATCAGTTTCTCCTCAAGTCCAAAATAGTTTACATGGTATTACTCCAACAAGGGTTATTGGTCCTAGAACATTTGGTTCTTATGGTGGAAAAACAATAGTAAGTGGATGTAATCTTATAACCATTGATGCAACAAAGCTAAATCTTGTTGGAGGCAATCATACTGGAAATGAAATTTGTGCTTACTATGGTTATAATTTTTGTGTTGATATTGCTGCTGAGGACACGGGTGCTTATGTTGATAGAGCTTATGATAATGCAGGGGTCGTAGATATGTTTGATTGTAGCAATGGTATTTATTGTAGTAGTGCAGAAAATTGTTCTGAGTTTAAGATTCACCAGTTAAGGGATCCTAGAGCAGTAGAATCTTTGGGTGATTCTATATATATAGGGCCCACTATAAGTTGTTGCAATATAAGATAAATTTAATTTCTCTTAAAATGAAGATAAGTTTCAGGTTTTAATGATAGTTAGATGTATAAATAAGATTTACTAATTCTTTAGTATGAATACTATAACTGTGCCTAGAGAAGAATTTGAGCAAATGAAAAACGAGTTAAAGGTTTTAAGAAAAACAAATATTTATCAAAGGCTTTTGGAATTGAACAAGATATATTACAAGGAAAGAAATATACACGAAAAGATTTAGGATTCTAATTCCTTAATGATCTTTTTGCATTTTTCTATTGCTTGTTTTGCAGTTTCAAAATCCATTCTGCTTCCATAATATGTTAAAGAATTTCTCTTGAATCGTAGGTCATCAAATGATAAATACAAGTCTTCTCTTTTGAGAACATCCCTTAAATAAAAACCGAGGCATAAATGATTCAAAATATTATATCCTTTTTTAAATGTCATTGCCTGTAATATCTCTAACAAGGAAGTATAGTAATCTTCAAAGACAAAGTTACAGTTTTTTTCGTTGAGATTTTTGATGAGACTTATTCTTTCGTTTGCTGTTTCAATTAGTGATTTTGCTCTGTTTATGTCAGGAGAGACGTTTTTTGCTGATTTACTTGTCAAGCAGTCATCCCAACTTCTTTCTTTCATGTGAAAACCTCAATGTAATTATTTAGTATTATTCCGTTTATAATATTATTTGCTAAGTTTAGATTTGTTATTTCCTTTATGCTTTTATGTCTGAATACTTGAATATCTCTTTTAAGGATTTTTTTAAATTTTTCAATGTTTGCCTGTTTTTTTGAAGGTGTTTCTATATACAAATCAATGTCGCTATTTTCTATATCTTCTCCTTTTGCATATGAACCAAAAAGAACAATTGTTGGGTTGCTTAGCTCTATCTTTAGGTATTCAACAAGACCGGATTCGTAGGTCTGCTTTATGTTGTATAACTTTTTTTCTAAGAAGTAAGTTTCGCTTCTACTTGCAGTGTAGAAATTTACGCTTCCGGTTTTGATCGTTGTTAATATATCTTCTTTTTCTAATTCTTTGCAATATCTAATTACAGATGGGAGGGGAAGTTTCAAGATTCTTTCAATTTCTCTTACCCTGAGCTTGGCTGTAGGATTAATGAAAAAGTATTCTCTTATTGTTTGTTTGATATCTCTTATTCTCATTTGATAATATATAATATCAATTGATATTTAAACTTATCGTTTTTGAAATTGTTTGGCATTCCAGATTAATTTCAGTTTCTTTTAAAATGAGGATATGTTTCAGGTTCCATAAATACTTTATTTACTTTAACTGCTAAACCTTTTTGTTCTTTCATAATTTCTTCTGAAGTTAATATTGCGTTTCCAACTGCAATTAGTTCATCTTTTAAACTCATAATTGCTACCATCTCTTGTTTTTCTATTTTAGAATGAAGTTTAGATATTCCCGGAATGCTTAAGTTGGCTCCATGACATATTGTATCTACAGCAGAATCTATAATCCATATTTTAGGCAAGTGTTGAACTGCATATTCTACTGGTTTTAATATTTTTCTTATTTCTTTTTCATTTCCTTCTTCATATAATGTGAAAGCGTCTTTTATGTCTTGCAGGGAATACATTTCATTTTCATTGAATGGCCCTGCTTTTGTTCTAATTAATTGCTGCATGTGTGCATTACTTCCTAAAGCTTTTCCCCAATTTACACAAAGAGTTCTTATGTAAGTGCCTGCCTGACATCCAACCCTAAATAAAACATCCTGGTTTTTTATTTCCATAATTTCTAAATAGTAAATTTCTCTTTCTCTTAACTGTCTTTTAACTGCAGATTTTACTGGCGGCAACTGTGTTACTTTTCCTATAAATTCTTTTAATGTTTTATGTATTTTAGATTGAGGGACTGGATCATGAATGTGCATTAAACAAATATATTCTTTACCAGATTTTATCAAAGCTTCCATTACTTTTGTTGCTCTTCCTAAAGCCAGAGCTAGAACTCCTGTTACAACCGGGTCGAGGGTTCCCCCATGTCCAAGTTTTTCTACTTTTAGTACTTTTTTAGCGTAGTCTGCAACATTGTGCGAGCTTGGGCCTGAAGTCTTGTTTAAACATATTACAGAATTATCTAATAGTTCTTTTGTTGTTCTTTCTTTTGATCTCTTTCCATAGCTTTCGTCTGTAGTAGATTCTTTCTTCACTAAAACTTCTCTTTCAATTTCTTCAAATGGCAGTTTGTTCATTTATTATCTCCATACTTTTAATTTGGATAAACTATTAAAGAATTATGGTTTTGGTTATTTAGTTTATTTCTTGCCTGTACTGCCTATTACTCTTCCATGTTTTTGAATATCTTCAACTACTTTTTCTTGTGGTTTTATTGATTTTCCTGGTTTTTCTATTATTTCTTGCCTATGCTCTTTCTTTTGTTTGATTTCTTCTTCATGGGATAATTCTTTTACTGCGACTTTTTCTTGTTCTTTAGCTTGTTCCTCTTTAGCAGAATGTTCATGATGTTTGTGTTCATGTTTTTCGCCTTTCTTTTCTTCTTTTGGTTTTGCTCTATCGAATTCAAATTCGGGAAGTTCAACATAAGCGACATTATTTTCTACAATTGCTTTTACTTTTACTTTTGGTAAAGGCTTTCGCTTTCCTCTTTCCCATATTTTTTTATTTAGATGTTTGCCAATCTTGACTTCTTCCACTTTCAGATGTTTAGAAATAAATTCTTTTACTGCTGTGACTGCTTTCTTTGCTCTTCTATATAGTGGTTTCTTACTAAATTCTCTTCTTAGGTTGATTATGAATATTTTTTCTTCAGCCATAGTTATGCCTTTGTCTTTGTTCTACGCCAGCTTCTTTTTCCGTGAGTATATCTAGCTGGATGTACTCCTTTTCTTAGACCCTTGTTTTTCTTGGGTATTAACCAAAGAGGGGCCCATCTAGTTTGTTTTCCTAGTTTTGCTAAACGTAATTTTTTAGCCTTGGGTTTATTTCTTGCCATTTTATTTCCATGTAATTTTTGTATCTCTTTTTTCAGGCTCTAGTTTCATCAACAAAGCCTTGAATTGTTGATCATTTATTTTTTCTTCAATTTTATTTTGTGATACAAGTTGAGCTATCAATGCTATGGCCTGAAGCGCTTTTTGTGGATGAGCACTCTTTAGATTGCCATAACGAGTTATTGCATCTTGTGTCATGTATTTTTTAGCCAGCGATTCTATTTCTAATATTTTTTGCTGGATCTTCTTTTGTTCTTCAACCTCACTATTGTTCATTTTTTATAATTATTGAATTTTTATCAACTAATGATCTTCCTTTTCCAGTTACTATTCTTCCTTTGTGTACTCCATCTTTTTTGAATTGTGTTAAACCTGCTTTGTCTAATTGTTGTAATACATTTCTAATTATTTTTCCAGATGCTCTGTAAAATTTAGCTGGGTTATGGCCGCGCCTTCCTTTAGTTCCATATTTAACTCTTAATTTTGATACTCCGACTGGGCCCCTTTTGTATATTGTTATCAATAATGATGCTGCTCTTTTGTAATACCAGTCTAGATCTGCTGGAGGTCTTTCTTTTCCTGCACTTGTCTTAACAAACTTTGTCCATTCTGGTGCTTTTATCAGAGATTTCAGACTATCACTGAGTTTTTCTATAGATTTTTGTATATCTGCGTCGTATATTGTTGTCATTGTTTGACTCCTTGCGGAGTAAGTGGGTCAGTTTTAACCCTTTTAGATTTTGATTTGTTTGTGGGTTTTGGTATATTTAAAAACCTTTCTATAGATTGCAGTATTAATATCTTAATAGAGAAATTTATTTAAAGTGATACTTTGTTTGTATTTTCTATGGGCTTTTTAGATATAGTAAAGCAGGGATTTGGTTCTTCTAAAAGAAGAGTTAAAGATGAAGAACTAAACGGATATTTGAAGGCTACAAGAGAGAACTTGAAGTTAGCTTCTGATAGTCTTGGTAAATTCTTAGAAGGCATGAGGGATTTTCATCCTGCAAGAAGGCATGAAGAAATATATCATAATGAGGTTAGAGGCAAGATTGTAAATATGAGGTCTGGTGTTCATCATGGTTTAATTTTTCTTGATGAGCGTATGAACAATACAATAAACACTATGAATACAATAAGAAATCCTGATCAACTTAAGACAATGATTGAAGGGTGGGTTAAAAATATTAAAACTGAAGATGAAAAAGTTTATGATATTTTGAAGATATTGCAAGTTGAGATGTGGAGTGATGATAAAGCTAAAAGAGGATTTCCAGTTCCTAGAAATAAAGATACCATTTGTAGCAATTTAACTAATGCTGTTGGTTATTTAAGTGAAGCTAAAAATAATTTAGATAGTTATGCTTCATTGATTGCTATGCAAGAAAATTGATTTTATTTCTTTAAAATTATAACGTTGCTTCTTCCTTTCTTTATCTTTTCTACTTTTCCTTTGGATTCTAATTCAGTAATTATCAAACTTATTTTTGCTTCCGAATATGGCAACAACTTTCTAAGTTCTTTTTGAGTTGTCCTGCCGCCTTCTTTTCTAATTATGTCTAAAATTTTATTTGCTAGATCTGTTTCTTCTACTTTAACTTCTTTAGTTTTTTTATGTTGTGGTTTTTCATTAAACTTAAAATAAACTAGTGCTGCAATTATTACAATCAAAATTATTAGGAGTGTAATCATCCAAGCATTATTTTTTTCTTCTAACTCTTCTATATCTGTTCCAATATCTAATTCAGTATCATTTAGAAGTTCTTCCTCCTCTTCTATATCCAAAAAGGCTATTAGGTCTAATGTGTAGTTGCCTTCTTCTATTATGGTTATATTCTCTGTTGTTATTATTTTATTATCTATTTTTTTAGCTGTTATTGTATAACTTCCTCTTGGTATGTTGAATATATATGTGCCTTCTTTGGCTATTTGTCTTTGTGCTGGGTTTGTGTTAATTTCAACTATTACGTTTTTTATCTTTTCAAGCGAGAAATCATATACAGTGCCATGTACTGTTGCTGCTGAAGCTATGTCTACTAAAAATAAACTTAGTATAATTAGTATTAGTATTCTCTTCATTTTATCATTTAAATTAAAAGAGACTTAAATATCTTTCTCTAAGAAAAAAGGAGGCCAAATAAAGCTTTGTAAAGTTTTAATCGCCTTTCTAAAGCTTTCAGTTAAGTTTTTTGAAAGTATGTTTATAAAGATGTTCTACCATTAGTATTGCAATGCAAATTAAAGTTAGAGAAAAATTAAGGAGAAAACGAAGGTTGAATAAGATGATTGATTATAGAACATTAATGGTTGGAGATTCATTTGTTGCTGCATATAGTGGCAGAGCAGATGCTGAATTTAGAGCAGATGCTTTGATGTTGGCTGATGCAGGATACAGAATTGCTGATGTTACACTAAGAACAATGGATGAATCTGTTTTGGTTATATTTGCACCAGTTAGTCAACCAAGTATTGATGATTTATTGCAAGAGGGAGGTAAATAAAATGAAAAAATTAATTGCTTTGTTGGTTATAGCATTATTTTTAGTTAGTATTGTTCCTGTCTTTGCTCATGAGGAAGACGAGAGCGTAGACGAGGATAGAAGTGAAAGGAGCCATGATTTAAGGGAAGACAGTGATATAGATGAAGATAGAAGTGGCAGAAGGGGAAGTCTAAGCAATGTTAGAGGATTAAGTGAATTTGGTAGAAGTGCAAGTGATATTGAAGTTGAAGCTAATGCTTCACTAAGGCATACCGTGTTAAGAGAGAGATTTGCTGAAGCTAAAGAAAGATTCAAAGAAGCTAAAGAGGCTTTCTTATCAGAGAGAGCAAGTGTGAAGGCTAAAATAGCTGATGCTAAAAGAGCATGTAAAGATAATGAAGATAGTGAAGAGTGTGTAAACTTAAGAGAAGAAGCAGCACTTGAAGCTAAGAGTTATATGTCTCATGCTATTGATACAATTGAAAGTGTGCTTGAAAAAAGAAAATCTAAGATTGAAGAGTTGATGGCTAGAGCAGATGCCAGTGCTGATGTAAAAGCAAGATTACAAGCAAGATTAGATAAAATAAACCTAAAATTAGAACATCTTAGTGAATTAAGAGCAGAAGTTGAGGCAGCAACAACTAAAGAAGAAATTAAAGATGCTGCTAAGTCATTGAGGCGTGAATGGAAAGGGATTAAGAAAGAATCTGATGCATCTAGCGGTGATATTTTATCACATAGATTTTCATTTGCGGTTAAGAGAGCTGAAAGTTTAGAGAGAAAATTAGAGAGAACATTGGATAGGCTTGAAAGCAAAGGCCATGATGTAAGCTCTGTTAGTGCACAAGTAATTAGTTTTCATTCACATATAGATAAGGCTGCAGAATTAGCAAAAGAAGCTAGAGTAAAGTTTGGTCAAGGTAAAACTGAAGATGATATTAAAAAGGGACATAGTTTGTTAGTTGAGGCACATACTGAATTGAAGTTGGCTCATCAAGATCTTAAGAATATAATTAGAAGTCTTAAGATTAATGCTGGTGCTGATGGTGAAGCAGAAGTTGAAGCTATTTCAGAAGATTCTGGAAATGAAGAATCTGAAGAACAAGAAGAAAATGATGAACATGGTTCTGAAGTAGAAGTGGATGCTGAATCAGAGACTACTGTGTCAAACTGATGATGGTAGTAGTGCAAGTGCTGATGTAGACGTAAATTTGGCAGTATAATTATTTACTGCTGAAGTAATAATAAACTTAATATATAACGAGGAAGGTGTATCAGCATGAAAATAGCAAGAATTTCAATAACACTTTTATTTTTATTTTTATTTTTGACTGCAGTTTTGGCTGGATGCTCTAAGACACAAGATATACAGGAGAGTACGCCAATAGATGATGAATTTAGTGATGTTGATAGTGATAGTAGCGACTTGAATGATAGTGATCTTGGAGATTTAGATGGTGATTTAGAAGATATAGAGAATATTTAATTTTTCTTTTTTTGTTATAGTCTACCCCTCAGATATTTTTGTAGACTCTTGGTGGGGTAATACTATCGATGATCCAAGATTATTATTCTTTTACTGCGACTATTATTGGTTGAGAAGCGTACTCTTGATTATTTTTTAATACTTTTACTAGGAACGGATAGCTACTTCCGGGAGGCAGGCCACTTGGTAAGCGAACTTCTATTGGTACAGTTGCTTTTTCTCCTGCACCAAGACTTCCTGATTGTGATATTTTGAACCAAGTTTTATTTCCTCTACTATCTGTTGGATTGATCTCTACTTTGAATTCTGCACTTGAGGATAAATCTTCATCGAAATTTTGTATACCAACAAGGCGGGCAACGCCTTCACCAGGTTCTACTATCCAACGCAAGCCACCACTAACATATATTTTGTCTGTAGCCCCCATTCTTTGCTGGATTTCTTTTTCTGCACTTGCAAATGCTTCTTCACTTAAGCTCGTTGCTTTGCCGAATATATTTCTAACAAATACTAGGCCTAAAATTAATAATGTAACACCGATAACTATTACTATAATAGTTGTCATAGAAAGTTCAACTGCACCTTTTTTTTGCATGGTTTTTTACTGGAATGGTTTGTATTTAAAGGTTTTGAAATGTATGGGCTCGGTGGGACTTTCCGAGATTTCTAATCTCATTTGAACCTTATTGCGAGCAACTATTGCGTTAACTCGACACAATCACACCGGCTTCAGCGGTCTGAGCCAACAGTCTTGTTGTGTGCTCTCCATAACCGGCATATCCCTCAGGTTAAGCTACGAGCCCATTAATTAAAGTCTTACCTTATTATTCTTAAAGCTTTTGAATTTAGTGATATAGAAAGATTTTAATAAGTGATTCTTTGGACTAATATTATGGAACAAAGCAATGTTTATGATTTTAAAACTGCCGAGGCCAAATGGAG
>CAYJQZ010000003.1:0-10668 GCA_964372555.1 Candidatus Woesearchaeota archaeon
AAACTCTCTTTCCTTTATTTACAAAAGGTTTTATTATATTTCTAGTTTCTATATTGCCAGATAAATCCCCGCATAATAAAACAACATCAACATTTTCTCTTTCAGCTTTATCTGCTAGTTTCTGAACTAAGTTAGTATCCCCATGTATACATCCTGCTGCCAACATTCTAAGCTTTTTGTTCATAAATATAAGAATAAGATTAAATTTATAAGACTATCTTCCTCTTCTCCTTTTCTTGTGTGCCTCAAAAGCACTAGCACATTCTTCACTACAAAACCTATAATGGTGTTCTTCGATCTCTTCTTCTATAAAATTTTCACCAACTAGAACCTTTTTACATTCAGCACATTTAGCTTGATGCTCTCCTTCTTCATAACCTTCAACAAATCCTTCTTCTACTTCAGTAATCTCATCAGATTCTTCTAGCTCTTCTCTTCCTTCTTCATCATAAATATCTCCTTCATGCTTTCCTTCTTCAAAGTCAGGATCCTGTTTTATTGGTTCTTTTGCCATTTTACTTTTTCTTCTTGCCTATAACTTTAATTCCATTCATATATTTTCTTAAAACTTTTGGTACTACCACTGAGCCATCCTTTTGCTGATAATTTTCAAGTATAGCAACTAAAGCCCTTGAAGTAGCAACCATAGTATTATTCAAAATATAAACATATTTCTTCTCGTCTTTATCCAAATATTTTATATTTAATGCAGCAGCCTGGTAATCTGTACAGCTTCCAGCAGAAGTAACTTCTTGATAAGCCTTCTGTCTTGGGAACCAAGCTTCAATATCCCATTGCTTTGCAAATTTAGCACCAAGATCTCCAGAACAAATCTCAACTACTCTGTAAGGAATTCCTAAACTCTGAAAAAACTTTTCACTAAGTCCCTGCATATACTTTAACATCTTCATAGAATCTTTCTCTATAGTAAAAACAACTTGTTCAACTTTATTAAACTGGTGCATTCTAAATAACCATTTAGTATCAATTCCATGTCCGCCAATCTCTTTTCTAAAGCAAGGAGTAACAGCAAAATATTTTCTAGGTAAATCTTTTTTATTTAAAGTTTTATTTTTAAGCATTGTAACTAAAGCATGCTCTGCAGTTCCAATTAAATATAAATCTTCATTTTCAACTTTGTAAACAATATCTTCAAAATCCTTTAAACCATTTAAAGCACCAAGTAAGGTTTTATGATTTAACATCAAAGGCGGAACAACAGGAGTAAATTTATTCTTAAGTAAAAACTCAATACCATATCTTTGCAAAGCTAAATCAAGTAAAGCAACTTCATTGATTAAATAATTAAATCCTCTACCAGCATTGCTTATGCCTGTATCAAAATCAGCGCATCCAAATTGCTCAATTAATTCAGCATGATTCTTTAATTCAAATTTAATCTTCTTTACTTTTCCCCATTTCCTTATAACTTTATTATCACTTGCATCTTTTCCATGGGGGACAGTTTTATCAAGCATATTTGGCAAAGATAATAATATAAAATCAATCTTCTTCCTCAACTCATTAACTCTTTCTTCAGTTTTTTTAATTTCTTCAGGCAAATTTTTAGCCTTCTTAACTAAAATAGAAATATCTTTTTTCTCTTTGCTTAATTTAGTAATCTCTAAAGTAATTTTATTTCTCTCGTGTCTTAATTCGTCAGCTTTTCCTTTAAGTTCTCTCCATTCTTTATCATAATTCAGCAATTCATCAACTAATTTAGGGTTATATCTATCTCCCCTTCTAGAAATATTCTTCTTTACATTCTCTTTATGTTCTATTATAAAATTAATATCCAGCATATTTTAATTAAAACAACATCTATTATTAAACTTTTTGAAAAAAGAAATAGCCACTTCAATATATATTTGCTAATATTTACAAACCAAAGCTTTAAATATTAGTTTTTCATATTTGAAATATCCAAAAAGGCGTGTATAATTTTAGGGGGATTTAAAATTGGGTGCTAAGAAGAAAGAGACAGACATCTTTGAAGTATTTTTTAGAAGAAAGCCTGCCATGATATTGGTTGCGCTTAGAAAAAGTCAGAAAAATAGATACGGTTCAGTATTAGCGAAAGAAGTTGACTGCACATATTCGCATGCAGTAAAGATTCTACAAGAAATGGAAAAGGCTGAACTAGTTACCTTTGAGAAGCATGGAAGAATAAAAACAATTGCTTTGACAGATGAAGGTAACAAAGTCGCAGAATATATTGAGAAGATTGAGGAAACTCTTAAATAGGTTTAAAAACCTATTCCTCTTCTTTTATATATGCAGATAAAAAATTTTACGCCAAGACCTTACCAAAAAAATATCATAGAAACATGCAAAGATAAAAATACACTAGTGTGTATACCAACAGGATTAGGAAAAACAAAAATAGCGATACTTTTAGCGATAGAACAATTAAATAACAACAAAAATACAAAAGCATTAATTCTCACACCAACAAAACCTTTAGCAAATCAAATATGTAATGAATTCAAAGAATGTACAACAATAGAAGAAAACAAAATTAGATTATTAACTGGGGCAACAAGCCCAAAAAAGAGAAAGGAAATGTATGAAAATGCAACAATAGTTATAGCAACACCACAAACAATCCAAGAAGATGTAGAAAATAATAGACTAGAATTGGGGGATTTTTCATTGTTAGCAATAGATGAAGCACACCGTTCGAGAGAAAATTTCGCAAATACTAAAGTGGCAAAAGAATACACAATAAAATCAAAATATCAAAGAATATTAGCATTAACTGCCTCTCCAGGATCAACTAAAGCAAAAATAGAAGAGATATGCAACAACTTAAATATAAAAGCAGTAGAAATTAGAACAGAATTAGACGACGATATTGCCCCATTTGTAAAAAATAAATCTATAGAATATATAAACGTAGAATTGCCAGAAGAAATTAAATTTATACATCAATTAATAAAGGAAGTTTACAGGGGAAAATTAGAAGGCGTAAGAAATTTCAATATAAATAAACCTGCATCACAAATAACAAAAGTAGATTTATTATTCTTGCAAAAAAGACTGCAAAGAGAAATACATAAAAGAAGTAGTGCAACATTCTATGGCTTATTCTTAATAGCACAACTTCTAAAACTAAGCCACGCAATGGAAATGCTAGAGACTCAAGGATTAAGTTCACTAAATGAATTTTTAACAAAATTAGAAACAGAAGACACAAAGGCAGCAAAGGTAATAACCAAAGAAGAAAATATAATAAAAGCAAAAAAACTAACAAAAGATCTTATTGAAAATTCTGTAGACCATCCAAAGATAGAAAAATTAAAAGAGCTAGTGAAGGAAAATGTAGCTATAAAAAAAGACTCAAGAATAATTATATTTACAACATACAGAAACACAGTAGAAAATATAGTTAAAACTATTAATGCAATGGGAATAAAAACTACTAAATTAGTTGGACAAAAAGAAGGGCTGACCCAAAAGCAACAGATTGAAGCAATACAAGAATTCAATTCAGGAAAATATAATTGTTTAGTAACAACTTCAATAGGAGAAGAAGGAATACATGTTGGTGAAGCAGATATTGCAATATTTTATGACAACACACCATCAAGCATAAGAAAAATACAAAGATCTGGAAGAGTGGGAAGACTTAAATCAGGAAAGATTATATTTATGATCACAAAAGGAACAAGAGATGCTGCGTACTACTGGAAATCACACAATGATGAAAAAAGAATGAAGGGAATTTTATACAGAATGAAAGAAAAAGGATTAGATCCAAGGCCACAAAAATCATTAGCAGAGTTCTAAAATGCAAATAATAGTAGACCACAGAGAAAATAGCAACATAATAAAAGAATTAATAAAAGAAAATATAACCATAGAAAAGAAACAGCTAGACATAGCAGATTTTATTATACAAACTAAAAATCTAGATAATAAAATCCAAAATGTTGGTATAGAAAGAAAAACCATACAAGATTTATTAAATTCAATAATAGATAAGAGATTAATTAGTCAACTTATGTTATTAAAAGAAAATTTTGATGTACCACTATTAATAATAGAAGGCGATGAAAATATATATAAAATTAGAGACTTTCACCCAAATTCAATTAGAGGAATTATTTCAACAATAGCAATAGACTTTCAGATACCAATAATACACACAAAGAATCAGAGAGACACAGCAAAATATTTAGCGCTAATAGCAAAAAGATTAGAAAAACCAAGAAGACCTTTAAGTCTGGTACCTAAAAAAAGACTACTAACACTAAAAGAACAACAACTCTACTTAATAGAAAGCCTACCGGGAATAGGTCCGACAATATCTAAATCTCTACTAAAAAAATTCAAATCCATAAGGAACATAGTAAATGCACGTGAAAAAGAATTACAAAAAGTAGATAAGATTGGAAAAATAAAAGCAAAGAATCTCAAAAAATTATTTGAATCGGAGGAAGTCTAGTTACTCTTGGCCTGCCAGTTACAGCACCAACATCAATAGAGTATATCCTTCCTTCGTGAGCCTTATCATAACTACATAAAATTCCTCTTGGGTCACATAAAACTAAAATAGCACCGTTATCTTTTTTTCTCAATCTGCTAACAGACTCTAAAAGAGAAGCATACGTATCACTAGAATTAACATAGTAAAAATATGGAGAAACTCTTTTGGGGGATATTGGCCCACCATATCGCGAACGCAAAGTCGGAGAACCGTTTGTTATTGGATCTAGCATTTTAGCAATCAATCTATGAGCACAATTACCAACGTCTTCATCTATCCCACTATAGATTCTTACCAAAGCATAACCTCTAGAAGGATCTAATAAAAAATAAACTGCATCATCCAACGTAGTTTCTAAGTCCATTAAAAATGCTAAACATTTTTTCCCATTAATAAGTATTCTTACGCTAAGTCATATCTTTCCAAAACATCATAAGTTGGTCCATCTTTAGCCAAAGTACTTTTGAACAAAGTAAAAGAATCAGCTTCAAACGAAATTTTATCAATCTTGGCATTGTTAATGTGATCAATTAGTCCTTTTTTATGCCTAACAAATTTTACTCTTCCAAGAGTAATATGTGCCCCCAATTTTAAATCACCAAAGTCTATAGTCTCTGAATCAATAAGTTTCTGTAACTCAATTACTTTTTCTTTAGGATCCGCTCCCACCCAAATAACATTTATTTTAGAACTATTTGGAAAAACGCCCAAACCATTTAGTTTGGCTTTAAATTTATTAAATTTAATTCTCTTAAGTCTGTTTTTTATTTCATCAACCTTATTATCGGGAATCTCACCTAAAAACTTTAAAGTCAAATGTAAATTCTTCTTAAACACCCAATTAACCTTTGCCAAGCTACTATTTTTTAATTCAGATTGCAAATCAAACAAATAGTCTTTAACATCACTAGGTAAATTTATACCAACAAACAATCTCATGAAAACACCCCAATAATCTTCTTCCCTAGATTAACAGTCAAATTATCTATATCTTTATTAGGATTTATCTCAACCAAATCAATCATACCTAAATTTTTCATATTTTTTATTCTGCTCAACATATAAAATAAATCTGCACTACTTATTCCGCCTGGCTCAACATATCCTGTCCCAGGAGCAAAGGCCGGATCAACAGCATCTATATCAATACTCAAATAAATTTTGTTAAAAGCATTTGCTCTTTCCATAACCAAATCACAAACCTCCTTAATGCCTAACTCATAAATTTTATTCATATCAAAATAAACTATTCTTTTCTCTTTCAAATATTCTAATTCTTCCCTGCTTGGTGCTCTAATTCCAATTAAAACAACATTGGCAGGTTTTAAAATCCCCCTATCAATTAAAATCCTTAAATAATCTTCGTGCGTAACAAAATCAGAGCTCTGAACATCAGGATGTGCATCAAAAACAATCAACCCACAATCTTTATTTTTTTCAGCAAGGGCCTTAAAAGAAAAATAAGTTATAGAATGATCTCCTCCTACTAAAAATAATTTATTATTACTGTCTTTAACAAACTCATAAATTTTATTTCCTGAATCATCAATATTACTATCTAAATCCAAACTTATAGAATCTAAATCTTTCAAAATAGCATCGGGAGCTAACTCACAACCAACATTCTTTCCTAAACTTCCACCACTAAAAGGAATCTTAACAAATTTCATAAACAAAAGAAATAAACAAACTTTAAAAAATTAACCAAACATACCAACATAATCTTGGTCTTCTTTATTAACACTATTTAACTTTTCTATTGCATTAACAAAATCTTCAAAGCAAACCTTCTTCCTATCCTCTCTAATTGCAAAATAGCCTGCCTCAGTACATAAGTATCTTAAATCTGCACCACTAAATCCCTCTGTTTTTTCTAACAACTTACCAAACTCAAAATCCTCAAGGTTCATCTTCTCACTGTGTATATTTAGAATATTCAATCTAGCTTTTTCATCAGGCAACGTCACCTCTATTAATCTATCAAATCTGCCTGGCCTCAAAACAGCTGGATCTAAAATATCAAATCTATTAGTAGCAGCAATAACTTTTACATTATCTAAACTGTTAAATCCATCTATCTCAGTTAGTAATTGCATAAATGTTCTTTGAACCTCTCTTTCGCCAGAAGTACCTAAATCAACTCTTTCAGCTGCAATAGCATCTAACTCATCAATAAATATTATACTTGGGGCTCTTTCCCTAGCCAACTTAAATATATCTCTAACAAGCTTAGCACCCTCACCAATAAATTTCTGCACCAACTCAGATCCAACAAATTCTATGAAAGTACAACTAGCACTTGTTGCAACAGCTTTTGCAAGCATTGTCTTACCAGTTCCAGGATGACCATACAATAATATGCCTTTTGGTGGTTCTATACCTATATCCTTAAACAACTCTGGCTTCAACAAAGGTAATTCAACTACCTCTCTTATTTCCCTAATCTGTTCAGTTAATCCACCAACATCACTCCAAGAAACATTTGGTTTTTCAACGATTACAAAATCTTCAACATCAAAGCTCCTGAATTCATCTAGTTTTTGAACAACAGTTAGAGATCTTTGTTCTACTAAAACAGTATCGCCTGGTACAACTTTTAGGTCGCCAGAAGTATTTACATAGAAATGACTTCCATTAGGTACCCTAATTATTACTTTATTGCCCAGAACCTTTTTAACTTCAGAAACCAGCAAAGGAAGTTCTTTGAACTTACCTAATTCTGCTTTTAGATAGTTTAAGCTGCTCTTTAGCAGTTGATTTTCATCTTGTACTGGGCTCTCTTGATCGTTTTTATAAAAAGATTTAGATTCTTTCTTAACCTTAATAAGAGTCATAAAAACTAAATGGTCCCAAACTTAATAAAGATTTCTATTAAAAATGTAAGATTTTCAGAAAAATCTGGCAAAGCCTTATAAAAAATAATAGACATATTAATCTTAAAAAATGCTAATAAAAATATGTATAATAAGTGCGATCTTAGGAATAATACTCCTAGTAATAATAGCAGACAAAGTAAGTATCCCTTCTTCTGCTATAGGATCACTAACAAAACAAGACCTAAACAAAGCAGTAACAATAAAGGGCACAGTAAAGAGCATCACAAACAAAGAGACCATAGCTATTTTTAACATAGAAGATAAAACAGGAAGCATCAAGGCAGTAGCATTCAAACCAAATAATCTAACTATAAAAAAAGGATCTTTCATAGAACTTGAAGGAAAACTCAATCTCTATGAGGATAACCTTGAGATATATGCAGAAACTATAAAAATTCTTGATTGATTATTTTAAAATAATCAATATTTTTTAACAATTACTACAGAAAAGAGATAACTATTTAAATTAGTAAACACATCACACCATAACCAAAAAGGTGAAAACATGGTGGAACACATAAAAAGAGATTCATACAGACTTGTCGAAGAGTTTTCTAATAAAGCAGACGAAAATCCGTTTAGCAAAGTAATTCCAGCATTGATGAAGAAGGGTTTAGATACAGTAAATTTATCTATGTTTAGTGAAGAGAAGAAAAAAGAACTTCTAAATGCTGCTGCTGAAGAATATATAAAAAGAACACAAGTTTTAGATGCAATAAAATTGTTTAAGATGACTAATAATAAAAATAGGCTTATAGAAATTGGTGATGAACATTATAGAATGGGATTATTTTCATATGCAGTAGAAGCTTACAAATTAGCAGAAGCAAATGATAAATTATTAAGAACTGGAGATAAGTGTTTAGAAGAAGGACACCTGGCAGAAGCAATAGCATCATTCAAAATTATCGGCGATCAAGAAAGATTGAATAGAGTAGGAGATTACTGCCTAGAAAAGGGGAAAGTTGAATTTGCTATTGAAGTATTCAGTGCTTTAGAAAATAAGGCAAAGCTCCTTCAACTAGGAGATAAGTGCTTTGCAGAAAAACAATTACAACATGCAATGAAAGCATATGAAGTTATAAGCGATTATGATAAACTAAACAAGGTGGGCGAAGAATTTATGAAAATCGGGTTGCTATCAAACGCACTAAGAGCATTTGAAGCAGCAGATAACAAGATGATGGTCCAATTTATCAGAGAAAACTTTGGTGATAGGGATTTAGCAACAAGAGTTTACGTTTAAATTTTCTCTCATTCTTATGGAAGACTTCAACCTCGTAATAAAAGAATTAATAAGCAAAGATATAGAAGACATAAAAATTGAAGTACCGGAAAGCATAAAGGAAGAATTCGATGCAACAGCAGACAATTACATAAAAGTTGGAAATTTATTAGATGCAATAAAGGTATTTGCAATTACAAACCACACCCCGCGCTCAATAGAAACCGGAAACCTAAGTATAAAAGAAAAAAAACCCTATGAAGCACTGTACGGTTTCTACTATGCAAATGACCCAATAAGCTTAAACAAAGTTGGTTTTGAATTACTAAATATTCCTGATGTTGGAGCAGCATTAAAAGCGTTCAAAAGAGCAAACAATTTAGAAATGATAGAGTTTCTTGTAAAAAATTTCTAATAATTTTAGAAAGTTTTCAATAAAATGACAAAAGAATTCTTAAAAAGAAAACACTAAGACATTATATGGAATTTATACTATTAGCCATACCTATAATCCTTGGAATAGTGCTTGGGTTAATTACTGGAATTACTCCAGGGATTCACATAAACCTAGTAGCGTCATTGATTGTGGCTTATTCCTATTATCTTCTAAAAATCTTAGATCCAATAACAATAGTAATAACAATAACAGCGATGGCAATAACTCACACTGTTCTGGATATAATTCCATCAACGTTGTTAGGAATACCAAACTCAGACAATTTAACTATGTTGTTGCCAGCACACAAACTAACGACAGAAGGAAAAGCGAAATTAGCAATAATCTACGGTTTACTCGGCAGTGCTATGGGGATAATAACAACAATAATTCTATCACCAGTAATAATCTTTTCTATATCAAAAATATACTTAGGAATTAAAGAATACATAGCAATAATATTAATTGCTATTTGTGGTTATGTTATTATAAAAAACAAAAATAGGGCCCTGGCATCAATATTTTTCTTGACTACCGGCATACTAGGAATAATTTCATTTAATATAAAAACAGTAGATCAGCCGTTGTTGCCTTTACTATCAGGATTGTTTGGCATTAGTGCATTAATACTAAGTATAAAAAATAATATAAAAATAAATGAACAAGACACAAATACAAAATTAACAATTACAAGGGGGGAGTTATCAAAATATAGTTTAACAACAATAATTTCTTCTTTTTTAACAAATTTCTTACCCGGTTTAACATCTTCACATACAGCTTTAATTTCTAATAAAATAAGCAAAGTAAAAAATCAAGAACATTATATAATATTATCAAATGCAGCAAACTCATCTGCAACAATAATAAGTTTTATTGCATTCTATGCGATAAGCAAAACAAGATCTGGAGCAGTAGCAACAATTGAGTATTTAATCAAATCAATAAATATTCCAACACTGATATTAATTTTCGGGGTAGCACTAATAACACTAAGCATAGCAATAGTATTAACTTTGAAAATAATAAACAGAATAATGAAAGTTATAGATAAAATTAACTATAGAAAGATAAGCATTTTAATAATAATTTTAATAATAGTCATAGTATTAACCATAACAAAAATAGAAGGCATAATAATCCTGTTAACAGCAACAAGTATAGGAATATTGGCTGATAAATTTAATATGGAAAGAATTAACTTAACTGGTTGTTTAATCTTACCGGTAATAATATATTTAATTTAAAATAAATTTCATAAATATATTGAAGAACAATTATTTATAATGTTTTGTTTACTACTACTATCAACCAAACCACTTGCCAAGCCCTTCTTGTCTCTCTTTCTCTTTCCCAAATAATAATTCAATTCTTTGTTTAGCCAATTCCAAAGTTTGAACTAAATATGGCGGTATTTGATACTTCTCAGCTAAACCTAAGCTTGGCTCCAGATATTTTATGACTGTCCCTTCAGAAATTGTAAATAATATTCTTCCATTGCATTTAGTGCAGGTTCCTTTTAGTGGTGGCCTTCTGAATTTCTCATTACAACTAACGCATCTAAACTGCTGCATAGAAAATTTTCTCAAATTACCCTTTATATCTCTAATAAAATGTCTCTCAATAACCAATCTAGCAACAT
>CAYJQZ010000003.1:10678-18144 GCA_964372555.1 Candidatus Woesearchaeota archaeon
GCTCTTATTTTCTCACACAAAAGCATCTGTCTCTGTACTTTCTCTTGCATTGTTGGTAACGTCTTATAACTACTACATCTAATACCGCCATTAATATTAGCAGTATCATGAGTAAATCCCCAGCCTTCATATTGCCCTTCTTTTCCCAGTTCACCTTTCAAAGTCTTAATCTTAATTTCAATGGCTGGCTTATATTCCATACAGGCCTCATACAATTCCAAAGGATATTTCCAAACGATATCCATATCAAATACCATATCATCTACTTCTGTAGGAGATATTGTGGTAGTCAAAACCAAAGGTTCATCTTGTGTTGCACCCCTATGATCACTCAAAAGTTTTGGTGAAAAATTAAGTAATGAGTCCATCAATAACATCACACAAGCCTCGTCTCCATCACATTGAAAAGTCAATAATCCATTAGCCATAACAACGTGATTATCAACATTTAAACAATAAGTAGTTTCAGAATTAATTTCTTTAATTTCTTTAATTTCAGGATAAACATATTTATTGTCATTGACTGTCTTCATACCATAAGGTTTAGAGTTTTCAACTAAATATTTTAAAATATCATTTTTTCTTTTGAGAGAAAAACCAATTTTAGCATAAAAAATAGAATAATAATTACTTGGAATTATAAGTTTGGTTATAGCAAATTCAGGAATTTCTCTACTTTTGTTTATATAAAATTCTCTCACTTTTGGGGCTGGCTTTTTCTTATACCAATATCTTTTAGTAAATATGCCGTATCGCCTTAAAACAAATTCCAAATCTTGCAATAATTTGTCAGATACAGAATCACAACAAACCCTACAATCAGTAGAACTTACACTTCCATCACCATCAAAATAACCTTGTAAAAAGAACTTTAATTTATCCAATGGTAAATTAAGAATAAGATCTGGAATGCCTTTTTCATAGGCAGTTCTACCACATTTTAACATTTCAACAAAGAATTCATAAAGTATCTTACTTGAATAAATAATGTGTTCTTCGTCCAAATCTGAAGGCTCAAGATTAAAATATTTTTTCATATTATTAATAATTCTTTGCCTTATTGGCGCCTCACTGGCTGCAAATTCAATTTGATAATAACCTTTCTTGGAAGTATTTTTTCTAGCATAACCTTCAGCGACATATAACCCAATCAAATTTAAAACTTCAGCATTTAATTGGATTTTACAAGGTAAATTAACGTTATCTCTTTTAGCAGCCAATAAACTGGTCTCAGGTAAGGCATCAAAACCAGACATAGAAGACAAAAGCAAAACCATCGGTAATGGAAAACTGTCCCTAGAGACAAAATTATAAAAGGCATTTTTGGGCAAACTCAGGGTCTTTTTAACGAGAGAAAATCCCCCCAGTTTACCTACACAAACTGAAACAAAGTCTTTTACATTCCTTATCATTATGTCTGCACGAGAAGAAAAATAAGATTTCAAATCAATGAAATCAACATCCTTACTTATAATTTCATTACTAAGAGGAACAACCAACTTCATTCCATTAGCTAAGTCTGAAGCTAAAATTTTCTTAAATTGAGAATTTTCAAATATTAAAAATTTATGAGTTTTAGTTACTTTCAATTCCCTTCCGTCTTTTGTTTTGATCATTAATAATTTTGAAGGGGGGTGTTTAGTAAACTCTTTAATTTTAACCGGAACTGGCTCTCCTTGTTTATTTAGGCCCACAGTATAATAGTCTTCAACAGATTTAGCTAAAGTTCCAAAAAAGTCCACTTTTTGGTTTGGATTTAGTTTCTCTACAATCTCTCCAATTTTAACATTTTTCCAAATGCCCTTTCTCATAATAGGTAAGTAGGTATCATAACTAAAACAGTCTCTTCTCATAATACTATGAAACAAAGGATTACATAACATCGTCTGCGTCTTGGAAAAGCCTATTATCCTACCAACTATTCCAGCAGCAGTATGTGGACTAAGGCCAACAACTAAATTACCAACTATGTCTTCTTTATTTTTCAGATTATAAAATCTAGGTAATCCATACAACTTCTCAAGTAAATCATCTACAAAGTTAGCAACTCTAAATAAAACAAAATCTGCACCCTCATCTTGGCTCTCAGTACAAGAAGGCAACACCATATCTTGGCATCTTAGTTCCAAAACTTGATCATCATTAGTTAATTCATTACCAAAAACATCACGAATATAACCTAAAGATCTCAAAACATCAACGCTAGTTCCAATTTCTTTTGGTTTAAAATGAGTCAAACTCATCTCAGTCATATCATATCTTGTAGTTCCATCTTTGTTAACATAAATATCATTCTTAGCCCTCAATATTCCTTTAATTAAATGTTCTGGAATGTGCTCCTTATTTGCTGTTCCCCTAACGCCTTTTATTAATTCTGGAAAATCTCTTGTTCCTAACTTCCTTAGCGCACTCTGAAAATATTCTCCAATGTTTAAGGCAACATTATCATAAATATTTGAATTGTGCCCACATTTTCCAGACTTATCATCACACTGTTTACAAAAGTAAAGTCTTTTTGTATTGCCATCACAAATATGGCACCTAGAATAAATAGAATTCTTCTGACAGTTATCACAATAAAAAATTGAGAATTGAGCAGTTACCTTACCAATTTCCAACGCAGATTGAAAACACCTCAATCTACCACCTTCTTTTCCAACTGGAAACATTGTATGTGGACTTCCAGTTAACTTTCTAATCTTGGCCTTTTCTGGCCTTCCCATTCTAGATCCCATATACAAACCAGATTTATCTCTGAGTTTAACTTCACTAATAGTATTTATGATTTCCAAAACACTTAAATCATTAACAATACTGCTTTTCACTTTACCTAAATCATAACTAGAACTATAAAATCCTAAACTAGCCCTAAATGCAAAGGCCCAATCATCTTCAATTACAACATATTCATCATTAACAAATTTATGTGGCAAACCAATCAACTCTAATATTCTTTTGTTAGTATCATTCTCTTTCAATGGTAATATGACTCTATCATCTTTAACAACAGCAAAATCAACCCACTCAATAAGGGACTTAAATTGGTCAAAACTTAAATCAACCCAATGATAAGTAAATTTAGGATGCAAGGGAATATCAAACTTTTTACTTAATTTAAATGCCTCTTCAAAGCTTAATTTAATTTTATTAGGATAAGCGATCAAATCTAAATAGTCTTTTTTATTTTCACCAGCTGCTTTTTCAAGTTCTAAAGCCCACCAATCTTCATTGTAACCTACAGGGGCCAATACATGCCCCCTATTCAAAAAATAACCATAGTTAACTAGTATGTCACCTAAAAATAAAATCTCTTTTACATTTTTAACGATTTCTCTTGCCTTTTCTTCATCATCAACAAATACAACATCTCCATTAATTAATTTGACAATTGGGCCTTCTATATTATCACAGCTACTAATCACTGTACTTTTGCCAGGTCTCTCAATTTTTAGTTGTGTACCGGAGGCAATAAATCCACCCACCATAACCATTGTTGCAGGATGTAATGCAGTATCACTTAATCCTGTTGTCCTTGCTCTTCCTAATCTAACTCTAAAAGCCCCAGTACCCAATGGATGCCCCAAAACAGGCCTTCCTGCAACTAAATCTTTAATATAGTTAAAGTCAGCAACTATTCTTGCTTTACCAACATCTTTTGTTTTGCCTTTGGCCCTAATTTGTTTTTGTAAATTTACATATTCATCCAAAAAAAGCCAATCATCCATTCCAAACTCCTTATAAAATTTAGAAAATTTATTCCAAAATTTAGCAAACTTCTGACACAAACCTTCAGCCATAACAAGACAAAAACCATTTCTTAATTTGTTCGTATAAACCCTTGGAAGATTTTTATAATTTGGTACATCAATCTTTTCACTAGCATCACCATCTATTTGTACTGGCAAGTGCTTAGTGATAAAATCAGCTTCCTTCTTTGACGGAAAATATTGTAAATTTGTAATTCTCTCATGAAAGTGTTCCAGCTCACTAAAGGTTCTGTTTATTTCATCTTCAGTGGGATCATATGGCATATAACCTAATTTAATTCTTACATAATCACAAACAGCAACAAAAATGCATGTAGCAGTAGTTCCTGCACTTCTAATTGGGCCCCCAAAGTACAAACAAAAAAATTCTCCATTGCCATCTAGCCTTTTTTTTAATTCTAATTTAACAAAACCTTCTAGGGGTGAAGAAACAACACCATTTGTAATGTAAGCCAAACCTACTCTAAGCCCAACCTCAATTGCTTCTCTTTTATCTTTAAATTTACAAAATTTCTCGCTAGCAACTTCTTCAGCAATCAAAAATGCAATTCTCCAATTTTGGCTCCCATATTCTGTTTCTAGTTCCTTAATTCTTTGACTAACACCGCTTCCCTTAATTTGTTTAGCAGCTACAGAAATTAAACCCTCAACTCTTTCAGCCATATCCCTAGCTAACGGAATCTCAACCTTTGTATCTGGATCATATCCCTTAGATCTAGCTTCATTTGCTGCATCATAACATAACTTTATTTTTTTATCTATATCATCAAAATACTGAACCATATTTTCACTTACACTAGTCATTTCAAACCCAACCTCTCTGTAACCAATACCTTAACATCATCATCTAGAAAGTTCATTATTCTTACTTCCCGCGTCTTCAAGTTAACAATAGGAATCTTAGCAGGATGAGGTACAATTCCCCTCTTAGCATTGTCCTCACTCTGAACAACCCAACAAGAACTATTAATCAAAGATACATTTCTATAACTTCCAACAGTTATCTGATGGATGTGACCAGAAACAAATATATCTGGAATTTTTTCTATAACTAATGGATCACAAGTTTCATCAGGAACATATAATGTGGAACTATGCGACGGTGCTAAGTGTCTTCTCTGTAACAAAAACTTCATGATTAAATCACACCTAAATATTCCCCCTTTATCTCTAATGCTAGGAACATTATCTCCAAAGTATGGAAAACTCGCTCCATGATACATCAAAACATCTATGCCAGGAAAGATAGTAGAAGAATGAATATTTACAAAAGAAGGATTATTGACCATAATCATGTTAGGTATTTCATAAAATCCTTTAGATATGGATTTATCAAAAATTGGCTGTGGCTCAGACATCCTCATAGCATCGTGATTTCCACCGCATACAATTATTTTAATTCTTTCTGGAATCATTTTAAAGTATCTGGTAGCTTCATCGTACTGATCATAGATATCTTTTATTTCTAGATCATCTTCCTGTCCAGGATAAATACCCACACCCTCAACTACATCACCAACAACAAATAAATATCTTATCTTACTAGCAATATCTCTTTGTTGTTCATTGCCATGCTCACCCCTAATCCACATAATAAATTTCATAAAGTCACTCGAGAGAAAATTCTTTATACCAAAATGAATATCGCTGATAAAAACAGCATACACTTCATCAGGACACTTTTTCAATTCGTGATTTACTGGAACCTCTGGCAAGTAAATATTGTTACAAAAAATAATTTTATTTCCTATAACACCAGAAATTCCTATAACTTCGTCCAGAACTAAATCCATTGCAGATTTATACAATTCTTCCTTATTTTTAGTGATTAAAACATTAAAACTACCAGTTGGATCCTCTAAAGTCAAAATGACATTATTGTTCTTTGTTTGTCTTCTATCTATAATCATACCTATAACAGATACAAACTCTCCCTCTTGCTTTCTAGGTAATCGAGCTATAGATACACTCTCTTGCAACTCCTGTCTCAGAGAAAGAATTCTCTTCAAACTTTCATATCTATGCTTAAAATAACGGACAAAATCCTGGACGTCTTTCTTTTTATTTTTATAATCATAAGAAAACATAATCTTAACATTAGAATCATTATAATTCTCTTTTGGTTTTTCTTGTTCAATTAATTCTTCATTTTTACTCAAAACAATAACACTACTAGAATTACTATCAACTTCTACCTGCGAAGAATTAGAGTTATCCACCATAAAATTTATAAATTTAGAATAAAGTGTGTCCGAATTACTCTTCTCATATAAAACTCTAGCACTATCAAAATCATTCCAATTATAATCCAAAACACCAGAATTATTATTCACACAGCCAAATATATCTTTATTCAAAACAATTGGTTTATTTAAACTTTTTTTATTTAATAACCTATAAAACAAAGAACTATCAAAATTATCACCAACTTCATCAAAAAAGTCAGGACTCAATAAAATTCCTCTATCAATAAAATAATTTACTGCATCTTCCCTTTTCATAATTATAAATTAAGACCTTCTCTTAAGGTATCTCTTATATTTGGAATAGTTGATGATGGAACCCCTAATTTAATTTCTCTAGTTCTGCCATATCTTCCCTTAGAGATAACTTTAGCATTAATGATCCCCAACATATCAAGTTCAGCGATTATATCAGATAACCTTCTCTGCGTTAAAGGTTTTAAACCAACCTTACCACAGATAGATTTATACACCTCATAAATATCACCAGTAAACACTGGGTCCTCAGAAGTATCACATACATCTAATATAGCCAACAAAGTTAGCTGAAATTGCCTTGGTTGAGTATGAACAATATCAAGAACTTTATCTTTCTCAATCTTTTCTTCAGCTTCATCTATATCTTCAATATCAATTGTGTGCTTATTTTTTCTTTCAGCTAGCTCACCAGCAACTCTTAGTAATTCAAGAGCCCTTCTAGCATCACCATGTTCTCTTGCAGCATAGGCAGCGCACTTTTCAATAACTCCTTCCTTGACAATACCACTACGAAAAGCAATCTTAGACCTCTCTCTAAGTATATCTTTTATTTGAAGAGCATTATAAGGAGCAAAGACAAGTTCCTCTTCACTTAAGGAACTCTTAACTCTAGGATCAACATTATCCATAAATAACAAATCATTAGAAATGCCAACAACAGAAAGCTCAACATTCTTTAATTCAAAATTTATTCTAGTTAAATTATAAAGGATTTCATCTCCTGCTTTTTTAATAAGTTGATCTATTTCATCTAAAACTAATATTATTAATTTTTTATCAGAATCAATGTGCTTTAAGAATACTTTATATACCTCATCGGTCGGTAATCCCGTAGCTGGAATATCCAAACCAAATTCTTTAGCAAGCTGAGCAATAATTCTGTATTCTGTGTCAGCAACTCTTTTTAGTTTACAATTTAAATAAACTATTTCAATAGGCAACTTTTTTTCTCTTGCAACATCCAAAATTTGAGATGTAACATATCTACTAACAACAGTCTTACCAGTTCCAGTTTTACCATATAAAAAAATATTTGAGGGCTTCTCCATTCTAAGTGCAGGCGCTAGCATTCCCGCAATTGCTTTAATTTGTTCGTCTCTATGTGAAATACTTTCAGGAGTATAATTTGATTGCAAAACCTTTTTATTTATAAACAAAGGCTCCTGCGCTAAATATCCCTGAAAAAAACTAGTCAACT
>CAYJQZ010000003.1:18154-21813 GCA_964372555.1 Candidatus Woesearchaeota archaeon
AAAATACACACCCCCACCTCTATTTCATCTGGAGTGTTTGAGAAACATCTTAAAATAAAAACTATAGCAATCACTAAACAAGAATAACACCAATCCTTCCTATGGAAAATAATATATATAATTTATTATATATATTATTATATAGAAAAACTTAAATAATAAATAAATAAAAAACACAAAAATAACGATTTCTTAGTAACAAAAAGCTATAATTAACAAAATAATCAATTAAAACCTCCATAGGAAGAAGAAGCTAAATAGATCATTCCATAAGAAACAATGGGGGGTGTGTCCATAGGAAGTTAAGGTATTATCTCTAACTAGTAACAATAACAAAATATATAATAAAGATAAGTTACTATTGATTAATAATTTTAAAAACACAAATATTTATAAATAAGTTTGTTACTTAATATGAAACTATAGGTGAAATAAATGGATGAAGAAAAAAGATATTCTAAACAATTGATAGGAAAAAAGGTAGTAACAAAAAGCGGAAAAGTTTTTGGCGAAGTTAATAATGTAGTATTTGAAACACGAACAGGAGAAATCCTACAGATTTCATTAAGAAATACAACAGGCTATTGTGAAGGCCTTGATTTAGAAAGAACAAAACAAGGCGAAGTATTAGTTCCTTATTCTGCTGTAGTTGCTCAAGGTGATTTTATAGTTGTAGCAGAAGAAGAGATAATCTAAATCTTTTTATATTATTAATTACTTTTACTAAGAATGAGAAAGAAAACCAGCAGTTCTATCAACAAAAATTATAAGATTACAAAGAAGACAGCACAAAATTTAACAAGCAAATCCTTAAAAAACCAAAAACAAGACATAAAACCATTAAATTATAAGAATACATTAGATATACAAGTACCAAAAACAGTTTCTGAACAAATTATAGGCCAAGATGATGGATTAAAAATAATAAAAAAAGCAGCAAAGCAAAGAAGAAATGTATTACTTATAGGAGAACCAGGAACTGGCAAAAGCCTATTAGGACAAGCACTAGCAGAACAACTACAAACAACCAAACTAATAGATATTTTATGCCTTTCAAATGATCAAGACGAAAATAATCCATTTATAAGAATAATGCCAAAGGGCAAAGGCAAAGAACTTGTCACAAAATTAAAAATCCAATCATTAGCTTCATCAAGAAACCTTAATATTTTATTATTTATAGTGCTAATAATAACGTTAATAACACCATGGTGGATAAGAAAACAATATGGTGATATATTAGCAGCTGCTTCTATTATAGGATCAATGATATTTTTTGTTGCTTTCTTACTTTTTATAAACCTAAACAAAAGATTAGGAAATCAAAAATTCAAAATTCCAAAACTTTTAGTGGATTCATCTTCGCAAAAAACTGCACCATTTATTGATGCAACAGGAGCAAAAGCAGGAGCCCTTCTCGGCGATTGTCTTCATGATCCACTACAGTCCGGAGGCCTTGGTACTCCAGCACACGAAAGAGTTACTTCTGGAATGATACATAAAGCAAACGGAGGAGTATTATTTTTAGATGAAGTAAGTCTGTTAGATTATCACTCACAACAAGAATTATTATCAGCACTACAAGAAAAAAGGTATAAAATAACAGGTCAGTCAGAACGCTCTTCAGGAGCAATGGTTGCTACAGAACCAGTACCTTGTGATTTTATATTAGTTGCAGCTGGAAATCTAGAAACTGTAGAAAAAATGCACCCAGCGCTTCGTTCTCGTATTCGTGGTTACGGATATGAAGTTTATATGAATGAAACAATGGAAGACAATCAAGAAAACAGAAATAAATTAACACAATTTGTAGCCCAAGAAGTAGTAAAAGATAAAAGAATTCCTCATTTTACAAAAGAAGCTGTTGAAGAAATTATAAGAGAAGCAAGAAAAATGGCAGGCATTTCTAATAAACTAACAGTTAGGTTAAGAGAACTTGGAGGCCTAGTAAGAGCAGCAGGTGATCTTGCTCTAGAGTTAAACTCAAAATTAGTAGAAAGAGAGCATATAATTAAAGCAAAACAGTTTGCAAGACCACTTGAACAGCAACTTGCAGATAAATACATAGAAAATAAGAAAAAGTACGAAGTAATAATAACAGAAGGAAGCAGAGTAGGAAGAGTAAATGGACTCGCAGTCATTGGAAGTGGGGCAGCATTATCAGGAGTAGTTCTTCCAATAGAATCAGAAGTTACACCTGGCGGAGAAAGAGAAGAATTTGTAGCAACAGGACAGCTTGGAGAGATTGCAAAGGAAGCTGTGAAAAATGTCTCAGCTATTGTTTTAAAGTCATTTGGAGAAGACATAAAAGAAAAGCATGATATATTTGTACAATTTTTATATACTGCAGGTTCAGGAGTAGAAGGAGATTCAGCTTCTATAGCAGTTGCAACAGCCATTGTTTCAGCATTAAAAAATATACCAATAAGACAAGACACTGCAATGACAGGTTCATTATCTATTAGAGGAGAGGTTTTACCAATAGGGGGAGTTACAGCAAAAGTAGAAGCGGCAATAGAAGCAGGATTAAAGAGAGTTGTTATCCCAAAAGGAAATTATAATGATTTAGTTTTGTCAAACGAACAAAAAAAGAAAATAGAGATTATACCTGTAGAAAACTTTAAGGAAGTTCTAAAATATACATTAGTTTGGAAAGGAAAAAATAAAAATATTCTTAAAAAATTACAAAAGAATAAATAAAGATAATAGTAGTAAAAAACAAGATAAGATTATAAAACTTTTGATTAGTTTAAAGATAATGAGCGAAGAAAACAGATTTTATCAAATAGATAGAGCGAAAATATTAAGTGCAACAACGCCAGAATACAGACAATTCTTAAGAGAATCTGGTTATGGAGATCTAGATTCATGTTTAGGAATAGAAATTGCTAAAGGAGTTTTAAAAATAGATCATGCTGTAAGACAAGCCGCAGCAAGTACAGGTCTTAGTCTAAGTGGAAACAATGGAGATTATGTAGTTAATATAAATCATCCAGATGCAAGAGAATTAGTTGAAGCATTAGGATACAAAGTACCAACTGTTGGATTAATGTATAATTTATTTATTCCTTACATAAAAGAACTTGCAGAACAAGGAAATGCAGAAGCTCAAGAAACACTTGGTGAAATGATTGGCCCAACAGCAGAATGGCTTGAAGATTTAATAAAAGGTAAGAATAAAGTTTGTATAGGTTCTAGAAAGAAGGAATTATCTCTTCCAGATAAAGAAGGAAGATTTGGCAGGCAAGACATTAATGATTTTGGCTATCCGGTTAGAGTAAAAGATACTGGAGAGTTTTACTATCGACACCCAAGAGGCAAGGAAAGGGCTGCCGTTCGTAACCGTTACTCCGAATTAGACTTGAATCTTAACTGGGAGTCTTCCGTTTCGTTTGGTGGCCTCGGGGTACGTCCGCAAAAAATTTTTGTATGAATTAGTTTTCCTCCAATAACTTATTAGCCAAAATAAAAAATTGATCATGATCTAGTTTTATTCCAATAGATTTTAATTTCTTCATTAAATAAATACCTTCATATCTATTACTTATTTTCTTTATATTAAACAAATCATCAAGTGTCATAGAACATAAATAACCACTAAAATCCCTCAACTTTAAAACAACATCACTACTACCATCATGCACAATAAACCTATTTAG
>CAYJQZ010000004.1:0-20928 GCA_964372555.1 Candidatus Woesearchaeota archaeon
TGAAAAAGGAGGAATAATCCCTTCAGAAGCAGCAGAACATCATAGAAAACTAAAAGAGGAATTACTTAAGAAAGCTTTAGAAGAAGCAAAATTAAAAATTGAAGATATAGATATAATATCTTTCTCACAAGGTCCAGGTTTAGCACCAAGTTTAATTGTAGGAAAAGATTTTGCAAAAGAATTAGCATTAAAATATAATAAACCATTAGTTGGTGTCAATCATCTATGTGGTCATCTAGAAGAAGGAAAAGTTTTTACAGAAGCAAAAGATCCAGTATTTGTTTTTGTTTCGGGAGCAAACACACAAATAATTGCACATGAAGGAGGTAAGTATAGAGTGTTTGGTGAAGCCCTCTCAGTAGGTTTAGGAAATGCCTTGGATAAATTCGGGCGTGTAGTAGGTTTAGGTTTTCCAGCAGGGCCAAAAATAGAACAACTAGCAAAGAAAGGAAAATATATAGAAATACCATATATAGTAAAAGGAATGGATGTTGAATTCTCAGGTATAATTACTCATTGTACTAATTTATACAAAAAGGGAGTTCCAGTTGAGGATTTATGTTATAGTTTACAAGAAGTAGGTTTTGCTATGTTGATAGAAGTTACAGAAAGAGCATTAGCTCATACAGGAAAGAAAGAAGCATTATTAATTGGGGGTGTAGCAGCCAATCAAAGATTTGTAGAAATGTTAAATACAATGTGCAAGGAAAGAAATGCTAAAGCATATGCTTGTCCATTAAAATATTCAGGAGATAATGGTGTGCAAATAGCTATTCCAGGCATTATACAGTATAAATCAAATTCAAACGTATCCAAAACAAAACAACAGATAGAAAATGTAGATATTAAACCTGGTTGGCGAATAGATGATGTTGAAACACCTTGGATGAAAAAGTAATTTCAAAATACTCCTTTAAAGATATAATAATTTTCTTCAATAAATGTTTATAAATGACTTTGAATTACATTGATTAGGAAAAAAGAGGGAGGGGTACCCTTATTCATTAAAAAACCTTATATATTCTTTTAAAAACTATATTCATATGGTATCATTCTGGAGAGTAGTAAATGAAGTAATAAGAGATTCAGATGTAATTTTAGAAATATTAGATGCAAGATTTCCTGAAGAGACTAGAAACAGAGAAATAGAAGAAAAAATAGCAAAATGCAAAAATAAAAAATTAATTTTTATCTTAAATAAATCAGACTTATTAAAAGTGAAATTCTCAGAAATTGAATTTGATAGAGAACCTTATGTTTTTGTATCTTCAAAAGAAAATTTAGGCACAACAAAACTAAGAAATATGCTTCGTGATTTAGTAAAAGATAAACCTCTATTGGTTGGTGTTCTTGGCTATCCAAATACAGGTAAATCTTCTTTAATAAATGCATTAAAGCAGAAAAGATCAGCAGGTACAGGATCTATGCCAGGATTTACAAGAGGTATGCAAAAAATAAGAATTGCAAGAGATATTTATTTAATTGATACTCCTGGAGTTTTCGCATACAAAGAAAAAGACGAGGAAAAACATACTTTATCAAATGTAAAAGATTACAGAAAAGTAAAAGAGCCAGAGTCAATTGCAATAGAGATTTTAAAAAAAATAATAGAAAATAATCCGCACCTTATAGAAGAATTATACAAAGTAAAACCAAGAAAAGATCCAGAAGAAACATTAGAGATAATTGCCAAAAAATATAATTGGTTAATCAAAGGTGGGAAGCCAAACATAGATCAAGTCTCAAGAAAAATAATTCAGGATTGGCAGAGAGGCAAATTAATTATCTGACTGTATGATCAATTAAATATTCTCCTATAACTTCACTTTCTCCATTTCTAGCAATGCTTAATCTAAACATTTCTCCATTAGGATAATTATGGCTTACTAAAAACATAGCGCCATCATAAGAAATATACATATCTATATCTGAGAAGCCGCTTAACTCTCCACGATTGCTGTGGGTATGTAATTTTCCAATAGGAGTTCCTAAACTATAATGAGAAAATGGCCTATCCATTCTATAAGTATTTCTAAATCCTCGTCTTAACCATTCTAAAGATTCTGGTGCACAAAATGCATGATTTATTGAACTTTCCAATAATTCTCTAACTTCTCTTACTTCATTTCCCCACCCATTTTGGTCTGCATTTTCAGGTTGGCATTCACCGCCACCAAAATAAGTTTCTAATAGAATTTTCATATAATGGACTATATTAGGGTCACAAGGATTTGCATTTTCTAAAGCTCTTAAAAGATTATTATTCACATTTTGCATTTCAAAAAAGCCTAGTCTATCTGGTGTTGCATAAATAAATCCGCCGGCTTCAGCAGTTCCATAAGGATGATTTAATACAAGGCGAGATAATTCTCCAATAGTTTCAGGAGTTACTCTTCTTTTTAATTCTTGTAATGTTTGTTCATCTAAGAAATCAATTCTTAAATCATAAATTATTGGTGCTATTGCAGTTCTTGTTGTTTGTTGAGTTTCAGGTTTTACACAATCTGCAGAACCCAAAGCCAATAATCCAACAAGTCCAAAAACAAATTTATAGTTAATACTCATAATAGAAATTTCTTCAACAACTAACTTAAATAAGTTACTACTTTGAAGAGTTCACACTATATTAATAAATAATTCAACTAATTTTAAAATTATGAAATTTATTTTAACTAAAAAGCCAAAAAACCCAATAATAATACAAGGTTTTCCAAGTTTAGGACTTGTGAGCACTATAGCAACAAAATTCTTAGTAGATCATTTAGACGTAGAAGAAATAGGATATATAGAATCAGAGCATATCATGCCATTGACAGCAATACATAAATCAAGAGTTGTTAATCCAATTACTCTTTTTTATAATAAAAAATATAATATGGTTATAGTCCAATCAATTACAGATGTAACAGGCTATGAATGGGACTTAGCATCTACAATGTTAGAAATAGCTAAAACCTTGGATGCTAAAGAAATAATTGTATTGGAAAGCATACCTAGTCATGAAGGTAATCTAGATGTTTATTACTTCTCTACTAAACACAAAATAAAAGATTTGAAAGAAGTAAAAGAAAGCATCATTATGGGAACAACTGCTGCTTTGTTACTAAAAGCTAAGAATTTTCCTATAACTTGTTTATTTGCTGAAGCACATTCACAGCTTCCAGACTCAGAATCAGCAGCAAAAGTAGTTCAAGCATTAGATGCTTATTTAGGATTAAAGATAGATTACGGGCCATTATTAGAAGCAGCCAAGAAATTTGAAGCTAGCTTAAAACAATATATAGAAAAAGCAAAAGAATCCTCACAAAATATTTCTAAGAAAGAAAAGAAAGAACTAACTTACTTTGGATAAATTAAAAAAATAAAAGAAAAAAGTAAGAGTTTTATTGTACTCTTACAGCAACTTTACCAGTACTTGTCTGGTTATAAGATCCACCACTTAATGAGTAAGTTATGCTTATATCAGCTTTAAACTTATCACCGGCAGGTGTTGATGCAGTTATATCGTTGCAAGTGAATACTAATTCTTCCTTCGCACCATCAGCAATACTTGACACACTATCTACTCTCGTACATGTATCGCCATCTGTTTCTGTAAGACTTACACCTTCTAAAGTTACTGTATTACCGGCACCATTCTGTACTTGTAATAAAACATTGCTTGAAGCTAAATTTTGTGCAGCAAAGTCACCAAGTTGAGAACAGCTTAATGGTGGTGTTAATGTACAGCTATCTTGTATAAATCTATCAGGACTTATAACACCGAAGTATACTAATGCACCTATAGCAATTAGGACAACCAGAATAGCCCAACCATAGGTCATAAGAAACTCCATAGCAGCTTGACCTTTTTTCATGTAATCACCTCTCCTTTGTTTTAATTTGATTATATCGAGTTTAAAATCATTTTGATCATATTTAAGTTTTACTTTACTATTCAATAGTCAAAACAAACTTTTTTAATCATTAAATAAAAAATAATCTAGATGAGAGGACAGATAGCTACAGAATATCTAATTATTTTAGGCGTTGTATTGCTTGCATTAATACCTATATTTTATTATGCATTATCAGAATCTAATAGAACAACAAGAATTAATCAAGCATCAGATGCAGTAACTACAATTGCAAGAAAAGCAGAAGCAGTATATGCTTTAGGTCCTGGCTCTCGTGACTATGTTTGGATTTCAGTTCCTAGTGGTATTGATGAAAGTTTAGTTGATGATGGAACAATAAGACTTTCATTTTCTGATTTAGGAGATGCCGTTGCATTCACAAATGTAAATGTTACAGGAACACTCCCAACATCTTCAGGAACTTACAGAATAGTTATAGAAATGTTAGATGATGTAGTTGTTATAGGAGAAGTTAATGATAGCACACCACCAGAAATTAGTAATACTTCACCAGACGGAATAGTAACAATAAGTAATCCAAAATAATCAGCAACAACTGATGAAGCAGCAACATGCAGATATGATACATCAGATGTTAGTTATAATTCTATGACGAATTTAATGAATGGTACAGGATTAAGTCATACAGCACAGCTTAGTGGATTGGGAAATGGTGGCTACACTTATTATGTTAGATGTGCAGATCCATTTGGCAATGCTATGTCTTCCTCAGCAATAATTTCATTTACTGTAGTCCTAGATAATACAGCGCCAGCAGTAACAAACACAAATGTTGACGATAATAATATTACAGTTAATGATAATATATGTATAAATGCAACTGTAAAAGATTCAGGTACAATCTCAGCTGTTTGGGCGATGCTTGGTACTCCTCTTAATTCTCCATTGCCAGATCAAGTAAATTACACAATGACTGATACAGCATCATGTGCAGGAGGATCTAGTGATAATATTTACGGAGTAACAATACAAATGCAGGCAGTTGGAACTTGGTATATAAACACAACATTTGCAAATGATACAGCAGACAATTTAGGTTATCAAAATCCATATCCAAATCTATCAATAGTTGTTAATTCAGGCGCTGCATCAGGACCAGGAAACGCCCTTAATTATAAAATCCCAAATATTGCTTGGAATTTCAAAACACCAAACAATGTAGGAATAACAGCAAGAGACAACCAATCAACATTAACGTTAGCAACATTAGATCTAAGTGATGAAGATAAAAACACGCCAGCAAGTTCTTTAAGATTTTATTACACAGATGTAGGAATTAAATATGAAGGATTTATACTTCAGTTAAACCAAAGTAAAACAAAATATAAGGATTATTCATTAAGAGTAAAAACAGCAGACGCACAAGTATTGCCATACAACCTAACAGTGTATGCATATAAATCAGATAATCAAAATATAATAACAACAAATACAACTAATTTCAGCATGACAAATGTAATAATAAATGGGCAAAACCGTGGTTTTAACGAAATAAATATAACACAAACAGTAAAGGCGGGCAACAGCACTTACATAAAAATAAGAATTGCGCCACAAACATCTATGACTGGCAAGCAGTCACATATAACAGAAGCAGACATTGGAGTTTTAGAATGAAGAGAGCACAGATAAGTCTAGAAACCGTTCTAGCAGTGTCGCTTTCAATACTAATTTTTTTGGGATTTTTTTTATTCTATTTAAATAAAAATACAGAAATAAAAAAGACAGATGAAATATTACAATTAAGAGAAGAATGTTTTAAAGTTTCCAATGCAATTGAATCTGCAATAACTTTAGGTGATGGTTACACCACCATAATGACTCTTGGTAATACAATAAGATTAGACGAAGGGATAATATTAATAGAGTCAAGTAAGGGAATAGGCACAACCTGTAGTTATAGGGGAGATGTAGAAACAGGAGTTTACACAAATACAATAAGCATAGAAAATACAAATAATGAGATTTCAATAAAAAATGTCTAGATCACAAGTAGCAATGACAGATTTGTTTATGGCAATTTTAATACTTATGGTGCTATTAGTTACTTTCTTTATTGTTTGGAATATTTATCAGTCTAGGCTTGCAGATTCAATACCAAGAACAGAAATAGAACTTTATGCCTTGCAATTTACAAATCAGCTAACAAGAAGTCCCGGAGTACCAGACAACTGGGAAAACAACCAGATTAAAAGATACAGTTCAGATACTCTGACTAGAATGCTATTGCATCTAGATGATGTAATAACCCAAGGAGGAAGTGGTGGAGGCAATGGTACAAAATCACACCATGAAACATGTTCTGTAAGTTCAGAGTGCGCAGCAGGTGCTCCAGTATGTTGCTTTGTAGAAAGCCATGGAGGAAATGTTTGTGAAGTATCTATTCATCACAGCGGAGTTTGTGCGAGTGGTATTACGCCAGATAGCTCCCCAAACGATAATGATGGTTTCCTACAAACAAATTATCCAACAAACTCACCAATATTAGATTCAATAAACCAATGCAAAATAAATCAATGCTTAGAATTTGATGGCACAGATGACTATGTAGTAGTTGAGCATGATTCATCTTTATCGGGACTTAGAAACTTTACTATAGAGATGTGGATTTATGCTACAGAGGACCAAAGCAGTACAGAAGAGCACTTAATTCACAAGAAAAATCAATGGTACATAAAATTAGTAAGGGGGATGCAATCAAGCTTTTTGATAAATGGTGTTGGTCAATTCTTTCCAAATTATACATTTAATTTAAATCAATGGTATCATATAGCATTAACAAATGAGCATTTAACTGGAGCAACACCAAAAAATAATATAAAGTTTTATGTTGATGGGAACCAGATATTTTCAACAACAGCAGTCGGCACACCAGCAGACAGCACTTACAAACTTTTTATTGGCAAGCAAGATTCAACTAGTAATTATTTTGCAGGCAGAATAGATGAAATAAGAATATCCAACACAACAAGAACTGAATTTAATATAGTTCCCGAAATTGATGCTATTGGTTTGGCAGAGTGGGATAGAATTATATCAGAAGAAAAATTACAAGCATTCGAAAGTTTAGGCTACGAACAAATATGAGATTTAGCAGAGCTTTGTCCTTATGAATTTTATTTTGTATTATTAAAAGGAAATGAAAGTATAATTGAAATAGGAAATTATCCAACAGGACAATCAGCAACACTAACTAGAAATGTAATTTACCAAAATGAAACAGCCACAACACAAATTGCAATATGGAAATAGAGCAGTAATATTTACTTTAGATATGTTGGTTGCTCTTACAGTTTTTTCTATAGCATTTGCTGTCTCATTGTATTATGTTTCACAAACCTCTGAAGACAAGCTCACAAGAGCAGAGATGTCAAGTATAGCAAGTGATATATTGGCAGTCATGGATAATAATAAAACTTTACAAACTTTAGATTCTCAAATGATACAGACACAATTAGAGCAATTGCTTCCAATA
This sequence comes from Candidatus Woesearchaeota archaeon, assembly GCA_964372555.1. GTDB lineage: Archaea > Nanobdellota > Nanobdellia > SCGC-AAA011-G17 > GW2011-AR18 > CAYJQZ01. Next base: position 7,393 of record CAYJQZ010000004.1, read on the forward strand.
GCATTTCAAATGAGAATTTTAATAAAAACAGAAAACAACGTAACTATAGATGTTGGAGGAATAGCTCCTGAAGGGAGATTTATAGCAACAGGCAAGAGGCATATTGTTACAGATACAGATTATGGTGAGGTGAGATACTGGATATGGGCAAGGCAGTAATTTATACAATAACTTTTTTCTTGCTTAGTACAATTTTACTAGGATTATCTTTCTTATTGTTTCAAGTTTCAAATACATCAGAAGAACTATCCACTCAACTATCAGTAAATAATAGAATAAATGATTTATCAACATCAATTAGCAACAGTATGTCAACAATATTTATATCAAAATCAGGAATAAATATCAGTGTAGTTAACAACACAATATCATTTCAGGAGATTATACCAAACAATTATTTATCAAATTATACAAATAGCATCGATGACTTAAAGACATTTGTAGAAAACAGAGAAAACTTTGTTACAATAGATAATAATAACATAGACACAACGCAATTACTTATAATGCCAGTCAATGGTGCTTTTTATAATGAGAATTCTGGTGCTGATCAAGATAAAAGATTCATAACTAACTTTGTAAATATTGAAGAATTGGATTTGTATGTATATGGTGCAAATACTCCAGTAGAATCTATATTTTGGCAGGAGTTCAAAGCAGGAAACACAAAAGTAATAGCTACGTTTGAAAATGGAACCAAGAAAATATCACAAACAAGATATGCTGATTTAGTAGGCGATGGTAGTGGAGATGAATTCCGCGTTACATTTTATATGGGGGCAGGCGAAGATGATGACATGGATATAGAAGTAAGAGATGGAAATTTACTAAAAGTATTTGATTTTCGTTATGATACTTTACTAAATATGACAATAACTTATGATACAGACGAAACATTAAAAGTATACATGGACAACAAAGTAACAGTTGACATACCAGAATTTAATATTACTAAAGTAACAAGACCAAGAATTGTGTAACTATCACTTGATCATTACAAATATTTATAACATATAAATGTAGAAAGATTTATAATGGAAAAAGAGAGGATTTTAGACGTTTTATTCTGGGTTGGTTTCTTTGCTACCTTAATATTATTATTCCTAAACAGCATAACTTTTTTGATAGGAGTAGTTCTAGTTTTGCTCTCAATTATAGTTGATTTTTCAGCTAGAAGAATCATAATAAGAGACGTCTATGTTTTAGGTTATTTCTTGGGTGCGATGTTCACAGTTGTTGCTATTAAAAAAACAAATATTCCCGCATTTTCAATCGGCGTTGCATTGATGCTTGTTTCAATTGTAGTGCACAAACTTGTAGCAAAGAGAATAGAAAAGAAAGAAAAGAAATTTTCTGCTCCAGACATTTCAAAATTATTTCATCATAAATTACATCAGGAAAAATACAAATTAGAAAACAAATACAAAGAACAAACATTAAAGAAAAAACCACATATATTATCAATTCTTTGGTGTATTTTTTCTGTAGCGATATTGGTTATTGCGGTAGTAATAAACAGCAAATACTTTCTGTATTTGGGATTAATAATATCTATGCTTGCAGTTATAATAAACATAATAGACAAAAAACAAAAACCTAGAATAGAAGTTAAAAAACCAGAAGTTAAAAAAGAACCAATTGTCAAAGCTGAAAAAAAGAAAGTAACCACACAAGAACAAAAGCTTGCAGAAATGAAACGTTTTATAACATTAAAACAAGACAAATATGAAACAGATATAGATAAGCTTTACAGGCTTTTAGAAAAATACAAAAAAGTCAAGATATCAGAAATTAAAAAAATATTCAGCATATCAAATGAAAAAGCAGAAGAATGGGCAAAAATATTAGAAGAGCACAATCTAGGACATTTCCACTATCCAGCTTTTGGAGAACCTGAAATACAATGGAAACAATAGAGATATACACAATAAAATCTTACGGATTCTCATTTCAAGTAAAAATAACAGGCTTAAAAAATAAAGCAATGTATTATACAGTTTCTTTGCCTAAGTTTTCTATACCCACTCTTGCCCTACTTGACTCAGTAAAAACAAAGATTGTTACGCAAATAAGTTTAACATCAACAGAAATTTTAGATCCAAAGGCAATTGATAAAATAAAAGAAAGATTCATGAAATCAGCTTCTGAATTATTAAAAGAAGAGCTACCAAATCTAGACGAAGCAACAAAAAACGTTTTAATAAGCAGATTGATGAATGATATGGTTGGTTTAGGTGATATAGAATACCTGATACTAGATGAAGGTTTAGAGGAGATAGTAATAAATTCATCAAGAGAACCAATAAGAGTTTATCACAAAAGATTTGGCTGGCTTTTGACAAATGTAACAGTAAATACCGAAGCACAAATAAATAATTATGCAGAAATAATAGCAAGAAGAGTTGGAAGACAAATTACATCTCTTGATCCATTGCTAGATGCTCACTTAGTTACAGGAGATAGAGCAAATGCAGTTCTATATCCAATATCAACTAAAGGAAATACAATAACAATAAGAAAATTTGCTCGTGATCCATGGACGGTTACAGATCTAATAAAAAATAAAACATCAACATCACAAATTTTTGCTTTAATCTGGTTAGCAATGCAGTATGAAATGAATATAATAATAAGCGGAGGAACAGCTTCTGGAAAAACTTCATTCCTAAATACAATTCTGCCATTCATTCCACCAAATCACAGGATACTAAGTATGGAAGATACAAGAGAACTACAACTTCCAAAATTCTTGTATTGGGCTCCGTTAGTAACCAGGCTTCCAAATCCTGAAGGCAAGGGAGAAGTTACAATGTTGGACCTTCTAGTTAATTCTCTGCGTATGAGACCAGATAGAATTATATTGGGAGAAATAAGAAGACAAAGGGAGGCAGAAGTATTGTTCGAAGCAATGCATACTGGTCACAGTGTTTATGCTACAATTCATGCAAATAGTATATCAGAAACAATTTCTAGACTTATTCATCCACCAATAAATGTTGCTCCTAACTTATTAGAAGCAGTTAATCTAAATCTAGTAATGTTTAGAGATAGACGTACAGGTATAAGAAGACTCTATCAAATAGGAGAATTCTTAATAATAGAAGAAAAAGAAACTTCAGTAAAGCCAAACATTCTTTATAGATGGAAGGCTACAACAGATGAAATAGTTGCGCATTCAACAAGCGGAAGGTTCTTTGAAGATTTAAGTAGGCATACAGGAATGACCCAAACAGAAATAAATAAAGATATTCAAGAAAAAAAGAAAATATTAGAATTTATGGTAAAAAATAACATAAGACAAGTTGACGAAGTTGGTAAATTTATAAAAGAATTTTATATTAACAAAGATGAATTACTAAAGCTAATAAATAAGAATGCTGTGAAGGAAATATTAAGATGAGAGTCCCATTTTCTCTTATACCAGAAAGATCTCTAAAAAGAATATCAAGACCAATAGTAGGTTTTGCTGAAATAATAAAACCATTTTTTCCGTATTTAGAGTTAGACTTAAAGCAATCACAGGCAGATGTAAATCCTCATGAATATTTAGCAATGTGCATAACTGCAACAACATTTTTTTTCTTTTTCATATTTATATTAGCACTCATAACAACATTTGTTATAGCAATAGAGAATTTTGTAGTTATATCCTCAGTTGTAGCGATAATACTCTCTTTATTTGCATTCATACAACAAACAATATATCCAAAACTAGTTGCAGCAAGACGTATAAAAGATATAGATAGAAATTTATTGCCTGCCCTAAGAACTTTATTAATTCATATAAATTCTGGCATTCCTTTGTTTGATACAATATTAGCGATAGCAAAAGAAAATTTTGGTGAAGTATCAATTGAATTCAGGCGTATAGTAAGAAAAGTAAACTCAGGTTTTTCTGCAGTAGATGCAATAGAAGAATCAGCCTCAAATAATCCATCTGGTTATTACAGAAGAGCATTATGGCAACTTGCTAATGGTATGAAAGCAGGCAGCGATACAACAGTAGTAATGCAAGAAGTAATTAACAACTTATCAAAAGAACAACTTATACAGATAGAGAGTTATGGTTCACAGCTAAGCCCATTAGCAATGTTCTACATGATAATGGCAGTTATAATTCCTGCGCTGGCAATGACCATGCTAATTATTTTATCCTCATTCTTATCACTAGAACCAACACTTATAAAATTTGCATTTTATGGCATATATGGTGTTGTATTGTTATTTCAAATAATGTTCTTAGGTTTGATAAAAACAAGGAGGCCCAATCTTATAGCGTTATATTAAAATGTATAGACTATTTGCATATTTATATCCAAAGGGAATCAGAGAAAAAATAACAAGATTATTAGTATATTCAGGAATAAAAATAGATGCTAGAAATTTTTTAGGTTTTATATTTATATTTAATGTGTTGATTTCATTATTGTTTGGTTTTTTCATAGGCAGATTATTTAATGTTAGGTTTTGGATAATAGGAATTATCTCTTTTATTTTATTATACTTAATAATTTATCTTTGGTTGATAGTTTATGCAGACAAAAAAGCTAAATTTGTTGAAGAAGTTTTACCAGATGCCTTGCAGCTTATGGCAACTAATTTAAGATCTGGTTTCACTACAGATAGAGCATTGCTTCTTTCTGCAAGACCAGAATTTGGTCCGTTGCAAGAGGAAATAAACATTGTTGGTAAGGAAATAACAGCTGGAAAACCAATAGAAGAGGCATTAAATGATATAACAAAGAGAATAAAATCAGATAAGCTAGACAGATCTGTTGCATTAATTGTTTCAGGAATAAAATCTGGTGGTAGATTAGCAGATTTACTTCAGCAGACGGCAAACGAACTTAAAAATCAAAGACTCATAGATAAAAAAATAAGATCAAGTGTAAATATGTATGTAATATTTATTTTTATAGCAACAGCCTTTGGTTCTCCATTATTATTTGGTTTAAGTACATTTTTAGTAGAAATATTATCATCAACATTAAAGAATATAGAAATACCAGCAACAGTAGCTCAAAGCTTTGCAATACCCCTAGCTATAAAGTCTGTTAGTGTATCTCCAGAATTTGTATTTAATTATGCAGTAATAAGTATATTAACAACATCAATACTTGGCAGTTTTATAGTGGGTTTGATAAGCAAAGGAAAAGAAAAAGAAGGTATAAAGTTGTTACCAATATTAATAATAATTTCATTAGCAATATTCTTCTTTGTGAGATTTGCAATCAAAAACTTAACAGGAGGTTTATTTGGAACATAAAATGGGTATAGAAATCTGTGCAGTCAGTGGTTACTCAGAAGTTGGTAGAAATATGACTGCTATAAAAGTAGATGATGAAGTTGTCATAATAGATATGGGCATAAGCATACAAGCAATATCTACGTATGAAAAAGAAGAAGGTTCAGCAAGAGCATTATCAGCAGAACAGTTAATGAATATAGGTGCAATTCCAGATGACAGAAAAATAGAAGAGTGGAAACACATGGTTAAAGCAATAGTTCTAGGTCATGGTCATTATGATCATATAGCTGCTGTACAATTTTTAGCTTCAAAATATAAATGTCCAATTATTGGCACACCTTACACATTGCAAGTACTAAAGTCTATTTTAAAAGACGATGAAATAAAACTTCCAAATAGATTTGTTATAGTTGATCTCGATGACAAAATAAAAATATCTGATAAAATAACAATAGAATTAATTTCAGTATCACATTCAACCTTACAATGCGCTTTGGTATTAGTCCATACGCCTTACGGAGGAATTCTTTATGGCAACGATTTTAAATTTGATAATGAACCAGTAATGGGAAACAAACCCAACTACAAAAGATTAATGGAAATAGGAAAAGAAGGGAACCTACAGTTTTTAATTGTAGAATGTATTAATGGTTTAGTAGAAGGCAAAACACCAAGTGAAAAAGTAGCTAGAGAATTATTAAAAGAAGTATTACTAGAAACAGACTCTAAAGGCAAAGCAATATTTGTGACATCATTCGCTTCAAACATAGCAAGAATAAAAAGTGCAGTTGAATTTGGCAAGAAATTAAAAAGAAAAATTGTAATAATTGGTAGAAGCATGCTAAAGTATAATGAATCAGCACAAGCTGTTGGCTTAATTAAATTTGCAAAGGATGTAGAGATTGTTGGCTACGGGAGTTATAGAAAAAGAAAGCTTAAAGAAATAGATGCAAACCGAGGGAAATATTTAGTGATAACAACAGGCTCGCAGGGTGAACCAGGATCTGTTCTTGATAAAATTGTTAACAAGCAACTTCCATTTTTATTCAGAGAAGGAGATATAATTATTTTTTCATGCAGAACAATTCCAGTTCCAATGAACATAGCAAATAGAGAAAACTTAGAAGCCATGCTAAAAGCAAACAAAGTAAGACTCTTTACAAATGTTCATGCATCAGGTCACGGTTCAAAGGAAGATATCAGAGATTTTATAAATATGGTAAAGCCCAAAAATATTATTCCATCACAAGGTGATTTAGCAATGGAAACTTCAGTTGCAAAACTAGCTGAAGAGTTTGGTTATATTATAGGAAAAAATATTCATTTACTAACAGATGGCCAAAGAATCAAACTATAAAATAATATTTTTATTTGTAATAGCTTCATTTGTAGTACCAACAGCATTTGCAGAAACAATATTCTCAGATACAGTATATACACAGAATCCAACAGAAGTAGATGATCAAAATTTATCAATAGATATCTCTGGTGATGCAGTTGTAATTGACTATGACGGATTATCTTTTTTTGTCTATGGTGGCGAATGCCAGGAGATAAATTTCTATAAAGCTTGTGTTACAGATATAAAACAAACATTCTCAGCCCACGTAGTTTTAACAGTAGCAACTGGAGACTTAAATATAATTAAATCCATAAAAGAAGATAAAGAAGAATTTGTTTTAGGAGAAGTATTTACTGTAAAAGTAAATGTAACAAATACAGGAGATAGCCCAGTTACAGAAATCAATCTTATTGAAGACCTTAGTGATTTTCTAATTATAAGCGTCACAGGCTGCCAATTGAATGGCACAATAGTAACAAAGAATACAAGTTTACATCAAAATTCAAGATTCATATGTGAATATAAATTAAGAGCAATAACACCAGGATCTTTTGATCCCAAAACAGAGATTTCATTCTTCAATGGATATGAAAATAAATCAAAAAATAAAGAAATAGACATAGAGGTAGTTGAACATAAAGCAGATTTAGAAAATAATCTTGAAGATAATTATGGATTAGGCGAAGAATTAGAAATAGATTTTAACATTACAAGTAGTTATCCCTATTCAATAACTGCGAAATTAGATATAGTAACTAAAGGAATGATTGTAAAGGAATCAACGCTTAAAACAAAAAGAAACAGAAATATGTTGAAATGGGAAGGGCAAATAGCAGCTGATTCATCTTTTAAGTACACACTAAAAGTCCAACTAATAAATATATCAAATTCAGTAACAACAAAATTAACAAATACTTATCAGGGTGGAAAAGTAGAAAATGAGTTTATTGCAATAATACCAACAGAATCATCACCACCAGAAATAAAAATAAGAACTGTAAAAGATAACAAAATAGTTATAAGAGTAAAAAATCCAAATTCTGAATTAACATTTAATAGATTAAACTTACAGATTAAATCAGTATTTAATAACTTAAGTAAAGAAGAATTTATAGAAGCTTTATCTGAAGGTGAACAGAAACAGATAATCATAGAAATTCCAATAGATGAAAATGTAGATGTTTATCTCCCCGTATTGTTCTCAGGAACTTTCTATACATCATATAGTGAACCAGTTACATTTTCTACAGCAGATTACATAAATATAACTTCAGGTGAATTTATACCAACACAGAATTTAACATCAACTGCAGAGCCAGAAAATGAAACAGAAGAAACAAACATAACTGCGACAACAAAATCAAAGTTAAAAATTATACTAACAGCAGGAGCAATATTGTTCGTTGTAGGCTTAGTTGTAGTTTTTATCTTCTTTTTTATATCACTAAAGACCATAAAAAATCCAAAATAACTATTCTACTATAATTAACTATAAAAATATTTCAACTATTCTAAGACTATGAAATTTGCACATCTTAGTGACTGTCATATAGGGGGTTGGCGTGAAGACACCTTAAGAGACATAAATCTAAAAAGTTTTGAGAAAGCAATAGGCATATGTATAGAGCAGCATGTAGGTTTTGTTATTATAGCAGGCGATTTGTTTGATACTGCCCTGCCATCTATAGAAATACTAAAAGCAACAGCAAAAATACTAAATAAATTAAAAGAATATGATATTCCAGTTTATGTTATACCTGGCTCACATGATTTCTCAGCATCAGGTAAAACAATGTTAGATGTTCTAGAGAATGCAGGTTTAATCTATAATGTGATGAAATTTGAAAATAATAAATTGCAATTTATTAATGATAGAACAGGAGTTAAATTAACTGGAATGTACGGGAAAAAAGGGGGTTTAGAAATAGCAGACTATGAAAAACTAGAAAAGCAGCATTTAGAAAATGAAGATGGATTCAAGATATTTTTATTTCACACCTTGTTAAATGAATTAAAACCAGAAGAATTTGAAATGATAGAAGCCACGCCATTGAATTTACTGCCAAAGAATTTTAATTATTATGCGGGAGGCCACCCACATTTTATTTACAGTAAGCATCATGAAGACTATGGGACTATAAGTTACCCGGGACCAATTTATCCAAATAATTTCCAAGAATTAGAGAAGTTAAAGCATGGTGGATTTTTTTTAATAGATGCAAAAGATGGAAAATTAGAAACAAAACACATACCGCTAAAAATAATAGATGTGGTTTCTTATTATATAAACGCAGACAATAAAACACCAAAAGAAGTTGAAAAAGAAATCTTAAGCAAAGTAAAAGATCATGAAGATAAAATAGTAACTTTAAGAATAGAAGGGTGCCTTAAGGAAGGCAAAACTAGTGATATTAATTTTAAAGTGATACTTGATAATTTCAAAAAGGCATATCATATATTAAAAAATACAAATAAACTAACTACAAAAGAATTTCAAGAGATTTCTATCGATACAAGAAATGTTGATGATATAGAACTATCAATAATAAGAGAGCACGCTAAGCAATCAATATTCAAAGAACAAGAAGTTATAGAAATTATGAAAGTCTTAGATAAAGAAAAATATGAAGGAGAGAAAAATATTGATTTTGAATTAAGAATAATAAAAGAATTGGGGTCAATGATACAACTATAAAATGTTACTTAAAAAATTAAAATTAAAAAATATAAGGAGTTACATAAATGAAGAAATAATATTTCCCGTAGAAAAAACTTTATTATCAGGGGACATCGGTTCAGGTAAAAGTACGATATTATTAGCAATAGACTTTGCCCTATTCGGAATAAGGCGTGGTGAACTATCTGGTTCTGCATTACTCAGGAATGGCTGTGATGAAGGCAATGTTAATCTTAACTTTTTCATAGATAAAAAGGATATATTCATAAAAAGAACACTAAAAAAAACAGGCAATGTAATAGTACAAGACTCTGGATATTTGACAATAAACGATGTTACAGAAGAACTAACACCAGTTGAACTTAAACAGAGGATATTGCAAATACTGAATTATCCACCAGAAACATTAACAAAGAGATCTTTAATATACAGATACACAGTCTACACACCGCAAGAAGAGATGAAACTGATTCTTTTGGGTGAAAAAGAGTATAGACTAGAAACACTAAGAAAAGTTTTTAACATTGACAAGTATAAAAGAATAAAAGAAAATTCAAAAATAATTATATCAGAAATAAAGCTGAAAAAGAGAGAGTTCTCTACAATTATTGTTGATTTAGAGGATAGAAAATTAAAGCTCAAAGAGAAACAATTAGAAATAAATAAAGTAAATGAAAATATAGAAACAAATAAAGTAAGATCAGCTACATTAAATGAATTAATAATAAAAAGAAAGCAAAACATATCAGAATTTGAAGATAAAATAAACAAATTTAATGAATTAAAAAAGAACTTAGAAATAATATTCCACACAGCAAAATCAAAAGAAGAAACAAAAAATAAAAATCTAAGCCAATTACAAAATTTAGATAAACAAATTCTAGAACTAAGTAAAAACATAAAAGAATTGAATTATGAGAATATTAAACAAAAGATAAAAGAAAATGAAGACATATTAGAGAAGCTAGAGAATGAAATAAGGGATAATACAAAGAAAGTAATAGAATTAAAAAATAAAAAACAAAATAGTGATGAAGTAAAAAATAACATACAAAAACTAGATTATTGTCCTCTGTGTAAACAAAATGTATCACAAGAACACAAACATGAAGTTATAAGAAGGGAAGATGAGAATATAAATAAATTGCAAAAAGATTCTGAATTATTTACACAAAAAGAAATAGAGCTCTACTCAAAACTAAAAGAAATAAATGATATCATTAAAAATTTTAGAAACCAAGAAAGAGAATATGAAATAAATAAAATAAGAATTAGAGAATTAGATAATAAAAAAGAACTAACGGACACATTTAAAAAAGATATAGAAGAAATAGATTTACTGATAAAACAAATTGAAGAAAAGAAGAAAAATATAGAGCTGGAACTTGATGAACAAAAAAATCTAGAATTAGAATACAAAAATACGAAAAAAGAGCTGGAAGAATTATTACAGCAGCATAAAACAGTAGAAGTAAACCTTGCAGTTCTTCAAAAAGAAAGTGATACAACAAACAAAGAGATAATTCATATGAAAAATGAAATTGAATTTAAAGAAAAAGCCAAAGAAAAATTAGATTACTACATTAAATTACAAGATTGGTTTGAAAATTTCTTTGTAAATATAACTGATATTATAGAAAAGAAGATAATGTTTAAGGTTCACAGCGATTTTAATGATTTATTCCAAAAATGGTTCTCAATGCTTATGGACACAGATTTAATAAAAGTAAAATTAGATGAAGAGTTTACCCCTTCAATAGAACAGAACGGCCATGATATAGAATATGAAAATCTAAGCGGAGGAGAAAAAACAGCATGTGCTTTAGCTTATAGATTGGCATTAAACCAAGTAATAAATAATATTGTGTCTTCTGTAAATACAAGAGATTTGATAATCCTGGATGAACCAACAGATGGCTTTAGTTCAGAACAATTAGATAAGGTAAGATTGGTTTTAGAAGAATTAAAAATGAATCAGATAATAATAGTTAGCCATGAATCAAAAATAGAAAGCTTTGTAGACAATATAATAAGGATAAGAAAAGAGGGACATGTGAGCAAAGTTATAAACTAAGAAAACATTTAATAACAAGTGATTAAATAAATCCTTAATGCAAAAAAGAGTTATTATTGTTCATCAATGGTGTGGTTCTCCTAAAACAGATTTTTACCCATGGCTAAAAAAAGAATTAGAAAAAAGTAATTTTAAAGTTTTAGTTCCAATAATGCCAGATACAAATCATCCCCAAATTAAACCATGGCTAAATAAATTAAATAAAACTGTTGGCAAACCAGATAAAAATACATTTTTCATAGGCCATAGTGTTGGCTGTCAAACAATTCTAAGATATTTAGAATCATTACCAGAAAATACTAAAGTGGGTGGTGCTGTCTTTGTCGCAGGATGGTTTCATCTAACAAAAGAAGTTACAGGTAATAAAGAACAATATAAAATTGCAAAACCTTGGCTAGAAACAAAACTAAATTTCAATAAAGTCATGAAACATACTAAAAAATTCACAGCAATATTTTCTAATAATGATCCATATGTTCCGCTAAGTGATTCGAAAATATTCAAAAACAAATTAAAAACAAAAATAGTTATTCAAAAAAATAAAGGCCACTTCACACAAGATGATAAAATAAGAAAAGTTCCAAAGGCATTAAAAGAATTTCTAAAATTATCTAAATAATTTCACAGCTTTTGTTATGGGCATATTTTCAAGTAAAACTTTTCTTTTCACATCATCAAATAAATACATTTTATTATTCTGTTCAAGATGATCTTCAATCTTTTTAATTAATCCTTTAATTCTTTTTAATCCATAAAGCGCAGCAGCCAAAGCATCTTTCTCATGCTTATTCTCTAATTTTATAAAATCTTTTTTAGTTTTCAAAAAACTGTCAACGATCTTAATTTTTTCCAAATATTTTAAATCATGATCAGGACTAATAACCCTAGCACCTATCCTGCTAGCTAATTTTTCAGTCATAACTGGAACTTGATAAACATCACATCCCAACAAAAACACTTTACCATGCTTAGTAATCTCTATGGCTACCTTGCTTTGATTAAAATCCCTTCCAGAAGCAATCTCAACAACATTGCCATTCAAGTCTAGGACAGCATAAGCACCAACAGTGCCAGGATCAATGCCAGCTATTAACAGTTTATCCAATTTAATATTAGTAAAAACTTAGAAATTTAAATGTCTTTCCAATTCTAAACACAACTTTCACAGAAAGATTTATAAAGCGGTTCTTATATTAAAACCATATGAAAAGGGGCTTACTATTTTTGCTAATTTTCTTAATATCAATAGCCTCTGTTTCAGCTGTTCAGTTATCTTACAGCATAGAACAAGATGAAACTTTACCTGGTGGTGAAGTAAGTTATATTTTACATATTGAAAATAATGAAGGCAGTACTTTAAGAGTTAATTTTAGAGGAGCAGACCTTAATTGGATATTAAATCAAGAGGGAGAAAGCATTACAGTAGCTCCAGGCCAAACTGTTGATTACAGGGTTTCTTTCTATCCACTATCAGAAAATAGAATTCAACCAGGTAATTACGGAATTAGATTAATAGCAGAAACACAATTAACAACATTAGAAAAATTACTTACAGCAAAAGTTCTAAGATACGATCAAGTAATAGATTCAGATTTTGTTTCTAATCCAATAGTTGATCCAAGAAGAGGAGCAATACTAAGATTAAATGTTATGAATGAACATCCAGTTGAATTAAATAATTTAAATTTAGAATTAACAAGCGAGCATTTTTCATTTTCAAGAACATTTAGTTTAACAAAGAACGGCAATGCAGTTTTAGAATTTCCTGTGCAACTAGATCCGCAAACTACAAGGGGGGTTTACACAGCAAATGTCAAAGTTGTTTTAAATAATAATTTAATGTTAGATAAAGGAATAATTTACACAGTAGAAGAATATGGAGATCTAAAAGAAGTTACAGTACCACAAGAAGGATTCTTATTGGGTGGGGAACACATAACAGAAACAAACGATGGTAATACTCCAGTAACTCAAACAGTTTCAAGATCATTTGGTTGGTTCTCATATAGGTTTGCTTCATTTGAACCGCAGCCATCTAGAATTGAAAAAGTAGAAGGTGAATACTTAGCACAATGGGCTGTTTCATTAGATCCAGGAGAAACAACAACAATATCATACACAGTAAATTATAGATTGCCTGTAATAATATTTATATTAATCATACTAATTACTTCTTTGGAAGCGGAGAAAATGAC
>CAYJQZ010000005.1:0-3507 GCA_964372555.1 Candidatus Woesearchaeota archaeon
GTTGTTATTTTCAATCTCTTAGTAGGCAAAGGAATTGGCCCTTTTATTACAGTGTTTGTTTTCTTAGCTATATCAACTATAGAATTAACTACATCATTCAACTTACCTATTTCTGCACTTGCTAATTTTATTCTTGCTGTCTGCATATTAATCAGGATAAAACTGCCATTTTTAAAGCTTTCTCAATTTGAAGGCCCGCCAGCATACAAAAAAGAGTACACATCGAAAAGAACAACAAATCTATATTTTTTATCAATAACTCCTGCATCTACAACAGAATTCCCAAAACGTTTCATATCTCTTCTATATCTAGCTATTGCTTTATCTTTATGTCTACCGCCAGTATCATACACAACAACAGAATAACAAGTAAAAGTTCTTACTAAACGATATTCCAAATCTCCAGTATACTCATGGAAGGCATATCCTAAATCACAAGAAAGCACAATCAAAGGTAAAATTTCTCTAGCAGTCTTCTGCGGAAAAACATCACTACCAGCTAAGCCTTTACTTAATGCCCGTAATGCTATTGCATCTAAAGTTTCATTAACCATAGAAAGAAAAGTGAATTTAAATGGCTTAAAAAGTTAACTAAATAAATTAAAATAAAAGAAAAAAGAAATTACTTCTTCACGTAATCAATGCACATACCAGCAGCAACAGTTTGTCCTGCATCTCTAACTGCAAATCTTGCCATCTGTGGTATATCTTTTTGTTTCTCAATTACCAAAGGTTTAGTGGGTCTAACTACCACAACAGCTGCATCTCCATTTTTCAACATATCAGGATTCTCTTGCTCAACTTGCCCTGTTGCAGGATTAAGTTTCTTTAATAATTTAACAAATTGGCAAGCAACTTGTGCTGTATGTATGTGAAATACAGGCGTATAACCAACAGTTAATACTGTTGGATGATTTAATACAACTATTTGTGCTGTAAATTCACTTACAACTGTAGGTGGATTATTCTCATGACCAACAACATCTCCCCTTGCAATATCCTTTTTATTAACGCCTCTAACTGAAAATCCTACGTTATCACCTGGCTCTGCTTGCTGTATCTGTTCATGGTGCATCTCAATAGTCTTAATTTCACCTTTAACACCAGTACCCTCTCTACCAGGAGTTATAATTACCTTATCACCAACCTTCATTACACCAGTTTCAACTCTGCCAACAGGAACAACACCAATTCCAGTAATGTTATAAACATCTTGTAAAGGAAGTCTCAATGGTAAATTAGTTGGTTTATTAGGTGAAGTAAATTTATCCAATTGTTCTAAAATAGTGGGTCCATTATACCATCCCATCTTATCGCTCTTCTTAACAACATTATCCCCTAAGAAAGAAGCTGCTGGAATAAATTGTACATTCTCTGGTTTGTAACCAACAGATTTCAATAAATTGTTAATATCTGCTTTTACTTTATCAAATTTAGCTTGATCAAAATTAATTACATCCATTTTGTTAACAACAACTGCTAATTGTGCAACACCAAATGTTTTTAATAAAAATACATGCTCTTTGGTTTGTGCCATTACTCCATCAGGTGCAGCTACAACTAAAAAAGCAACATCAGCTTGAGAAGCACCAGTAATCATATTCTTAATAAAATCTCTGTGGCCTGGCGCATCTATAATTGTGCATTCAAACTTTTGAGTATCAAATCTTTTATGGCTTAAATCTATAGTAACTCCTCTCTCTCTTTCCTCTTTAAGATTGTCCATTACAAAAGCAAATTCAAACCCAACTTTACCTAATTGCTGAGCAGTTTCTTTTAATTTTCTCATATCCTGCTCTGGTATCATGCCTGCATCAAACATTAATCTACCAACTGTAGTACTTTTACCATGGTCTACATGACCTACAAATACAACGTTTAAATGTGGTTTTGCTTTTGCCATATTTGAATATTCCCCCATTAATTGTGATTAAACTTTGGATCTTGAAGGGATTTATAAAGCTTACGCTAAAAGCTAGTAAAGATATAATAAATTCAATAGTTAATTTTATAAAGGAGTGGCATTTTCATTAGCTTTCTCTATTGAGGTTTTTATTATGAAAACAGTATTTATTGAAGTGCACAACGGAGCTAGAAACGAAGGCGGACTAGCAGGCATAGTTAGAGAACTAGGTGGAAATACACATATGTCTTTTATGTGCAGCAAAGGATTCCCTACTGCATACATCGCAATATTGCCTCCTCATAGAATTGATGAATTAAGAGCACACTCAGACGTTGCTGCAGTTTATCATGAACAAATACCTCAAGCAGTATTGGCTGGTTATTCAAAGACTATGGAAATAGCCGCAGCAACTTATCACGCAGAGGCAATGATTGGGGCTGAAATTTATTAAAAAATAATAATTACAAGACAATAATTCTTATAAACAAATACAAAAATAAAATCTAATGCCAGAATCACTTCTTTCAAGAGTAACTAGCTTAGCTGAATTCGCAAGACTAAGAGAAAAAGAGTTTGCGGACGTAGAAGCTTTTAGTCAATTAGAAAGAAAATTAAAAGAAGGAAAAATAGTATTAGAACAAGATGCTTTGGGTGAAATTCTAACAATATTAAGATTTGCAGATGAAACTGTAGAAGATTGTATACCCCTTGTAAAAACAGCGTTAACCGTACCAGAAGGAATAGACGAAAAAGAATTTACAATAGAATGCGCAGAAAAGATGTATGAAGGTGATGAAGTATATGATGAAACGGACAAATTAATGGGATTTAGAAGATTAAAAACAGCATACGGTTTTGGTATAGAAACTCCAATTTCATTTTTTCAAGGCATACAATCAAGCAATTTAGCCAGTTTTATTGATGAATGGTACAACGCACAACCTCCAGAAAAAAAATGGAATCCAAGCTATTGTCCCGAAATAGAAATTCCTGGTCCAGTTGTAGAATTTTGCAGAACTAACGAACCAAGAAGATTTCTCGAAGAATTTAGAATGTATGAAGGCAGACAATCAATAGTTTATCCATTTAATGGTTGGAGTTTGGCAAGGTGCTTGCAATTTACTTATGAAAAGAAATAATAAGCCTTATATAATAAAATAAATATAAAAATTAATGCCTAAAAAATATCTATTAACTGGCGGGTCTCATTCTGGGAAAACAACCACACTTAAAGAATTAAATAAATTGGGTTTTAGAGTGATACAAGAAGCAGCCGAGTTATTGATAAAAAAAGAAATAAAAAACAAGGGATGCCATCCAGACTTAAAAAATAAACACGAATTTATAGAAAAAGTGTTGAGAAAAAGAATAGAGTTTGAATCACAAGAAACAAATTCGTCAATAATATTTATAGATAGGGGAATACCAGATTGTATGGCTTACTATAAGATACATAATAAAACTCCATCAAAGAATTATATCAATGCAATAAAAAAGTTTAGATATGACAAGGTGTTCTTTTTAGCTTTGTTAGATAATTACAAACAAGATAAAATAAGAATAGAAAATTCAAAAAAAAGAATAAAAGTGCACAATTTATT
>CAYJQZ010000005.1:3517-20115 GCA_964372555.1 Candidatus Woesearchaeota archaeon
TAAACTTTCTTTTCCCATAAAATAGATACATAAAGAAAAAATTCTAATATTTAATTACTGATTCTCTCCCAATCCTTTTCTCTTTCTAATCTGCTGTATTAATTTCTGCTGTAATTCAAAAGGTAATTTCTCATAAGTCTGATCAGCTACATAGAATGTTCCTCTTCCTTCAGTTGCACTTCTTAATTCAGAACTTAATCCAAACATTTCACCTACAGGCAGTTTAGCTTTAACAGTAATATAATTTCCTTCTTGAGTCATATCTAATAACTGCCCCCTTTTATTTGCAATTAATTTTGATATTGCCCCCATATGATCCATTGTTCCTTCTATTTGTAAAACTTGCATTGGTTCAAATATAACAGCAAGAGCATTTACCATTGCTTCTCTCATTGCTTCTCTAATAGCAGGAAGTATTTGTGCTGGTCCCCTATGTATGCTGTCTTCATGTAATTTGCAATCATTCAAAGTAACCAACATCTTAGTACAAGGTTCTCTAGCCAAAGGACCGCCTTCAATTACTTGGTCAAATCCATCCAAAATTAATTCTAAAACTTCTCCAATATGAACAATTCCTCTTGTATTATCAACAAATGCATTGCCTCTGTAAAAAGCTCTATACTTCAATGCCTCTTTATTTTCAACACCACAACTAACTAAGGCTTTTATTACATTATCATCTTTTTTCTTTAATCTTCCCTCAGATATATCTCCATTCTTAATTGCATTGTAAATAGCATCAGGTAAAGGCTCAACAGTCATATAAAATTTATTATGCTTATTAGGAGATTTTCCTTCAACCTCTATACTTTTTTTAGTTACAGTCTCTCTATAAACAACAATAGGTGGACTAGATTTAATTTGAACTCCTTTTTCTGTAATGATTCTATTCTCAATAATCTCTAAATGTAATTCACCCATTCCGCTCATCAAACATTCTCCTGTTTGTTCATCAATTTTTATCTTAATAGAAGGATCTTCTTTCGCAGCAGCCTTCAAAACTTCAACTACTTTAGCTAAATCCTGTGGCTTAGTTGGTTCAATTGCTTTTGTAATTACTGGTTCAAATATATGCCTTAACTCTTCAAATGGATGTTCTGGTCCTTCAGTTATAGTCTCACCAGCTTCAGCTCTTATGCCAGCTAAAGCTAAAACATTCCCAGCAACTACTTCATCCATAATCTGGGTTTTAATTCCATTGTACATGAAAACTTGCTGTACTCTCTCGCTCTTTTTTGCATTGTTCAAATAAATCTGCATCCCACTTTTCAGAGTTCCTGAGAATAATCTGCCGGCTGCCAATTCTCTACCAGTTTTAGGATCAATCATAACTCTTGTAACACAAAAAGCAGCCTTTCCATCTTTATTGCATGAAATTAAGTCTTTACCAAACTCACTCTCTTGCTCTCCCCTCCATATTTTAGGAATTCTATATTTCTGTGCTTCCAAAGGATTAGGTAAATGTTTTATGACCATATCCAAAACAACTTCATTTAATGAAGCATTAGCCCAAACCCATTTTTTCTTATCTTCTTCTGACATTTCATATAATTTTAAAATGTCTTTGAAATTTACTCCTTTTTTCTGCATGAATGAAAATGATAAAGCCCAATTTTCTCTTGCGCTTCCAAATGCAACACTACCATCTTGAATACTAACCTTCCATTTTTCTTTAAACTCTGGCTCAGCAATTTGTTCTATCAACCTATTAAATTCTAAAATAATTTGTGTAAATCTTTTTTGCATTTGCTCAGGAGTATACTGCATCTCTTTTATTAATCTGTCAACTTTATTCAAAAATAAAACTGGTTTTACTCTCTCTCTCAATGCTTGTTTAATTACTGTTTCTGTCTGTGGCATAATTCCTTCAGAAGCACAAACTAAAACTAGAGTACCATCAATTGCCCTCATAGCCCTAGTAACATTACCACCAAAATCAACGTGGCCCGGAGTGTCAATCAAATTAATTAAAAATTCTTGTCCATTAAAATCGTGAATCATGCTTACATTAGCAGAATCAACAGTCATCAATCTTTCTTGTTCATCTGCATGCTGCCAAGTTGCCATGCCTGCATCTAAGTCGCCAGCAGACTTTGTGCTCATCAAACCAGCCGCAGCTAAAAGATTGTCAGTTAACGCGGTTTTTCCGTGATGTATATGGGCACTAGTGCAAAAGTTTCTTATATTTACAGGATTCAACATTGCCCTAGTAAATCTTTGTACTATATCTTCTGCCATAATCTGAATGGACTTTAGGAATGCTATTTAAAGTTTTTGGCCAACCAAATAGTTTAGATAACTTTATATTCAAAATACAACATAAAAATAAAAAGGAGGAATATAAAATGGCAAATAAAAATAATGAAGGAAGTATAGCAACAGTTCTAGAAGAAGTTACATTTATTCTTAATGAGATAAGAGAAGAAAAATTAAATGATCTAGAAAAAACTAAATTAAATTCCCAACAACAAAAAATAGTTGATGATATAGAAAAAGATCTAAAAGCATGCACAACAAAACTAGGACTAATACTTCACACAACAGAATTATAAATTTTTATTTTTTATTATCTAATAGTTTCATTTCTAATTCTGAATTTCTCTTGTACCACCCATTAGTCACAGACACGCCAACTAAATAACCTAAAGAAACAGAAGCAGCATAAATACCAAATCTTTCTAAAGTCCCATTTTCTATACCCACACCAATTAGCTGAGAAGTCCAGCCAGCTATACAGAAAGACCAAACAAACGCATTTGTTATACCATAATATCTTGAAGTGCTCTTAGTATAAATCTCTACCATATTAAATTAAAAGAAAGAAAAATATTAAAACCTAACCCTTTACACCAGCTATTCCATGCGGTGTAGTCAACCATTCCAAAGCATAAGAACCACAATTAATGAAGTCATCATCACCTTCATCTAAAAGCACTCTTCTCATCTCTTTGTTATTCCAATCATAAGTACATAGCTCTTCGCTATATGGATAACAATATTTATATCCATATATTTTCCAATGGCAAGACCAAGAAAATAAATCTCTATCAGTTTCAAGTTCTAAATCTTTTGGAGGACCCCAAGTTTCTTTGCAGTCTCCATCTCTTGGATTTGGACCTTGGCAACATGACTGGCCAATAGTACTTGCAGTATTAACGCATTGAGGATCTTCTGAACTATAAAGTTCCTCATTTCCAATATAAGGAGATATTCTACAACTCCTTCCAATACACTTTACTCTGCCGCCACAAACATCCCCTTCTTGTTTCTTCCAGCAATCACCAGTACTTATACGATAATCACCAGAAGCTTCTGAAGCAGACATCACCTCACAAATATTAACGCCCTGTCTACAAGCTAAAACTGTTCTTTCTTCTGGTTGTCTTCTTGGTGTTTCTGTAATAACAGTAGGATCACCAATAAATATAACTTGAGGATTGCAAGCATTTACTAAAGGACACGGAGGTACAGACACAAATCCGTTTTCATCTTTTATACCATACCAAAAGCCACTAAAATCAGCAGGATTAAAAGAAGTTGTTCCTGTTTCAGTTTGTAAACCACAAGATTCAATAAGTGAATTTCCAACACCTGTCTCCCCAACTAAAATCAAATTATCTGCATCAGAAATATGTTCACCAACTTCAGATTCAGTTATTAAAGCAGACGCAGGCATATCAGGAACTTCAGCTTGTTCAAATTCAACATCTACTTCTATATCCAATTCAACTTGAAGTGGACTCATCATTTCTGTAATTTCTTCAATAGTAAGAGCCCTGCTATCACCAGAAATTTTAAAACTTCCCTCATCAGTCTCAATAGTACTTCCACCAGAAAGTTCTAATACAACACCGCTACCTTCTGGAATCAAATTAATAAAATTATTTCCCCCCAACCTAAATTTAGTAGTTGTACCCCAATCAGTTTCTACAGTAAACTCAACACCAACAGTTAGAAGTTTATATTTAACTTTACTGGTGCTGCCTCCCAAAGAAATTCCATCTGGTGATGGACTACTACCCCAGTCATAAACAACCACTCTTGAAGTATCAGAACCGCCGCCTATAGGAATAACATGGCCGTAAGAACCACCATTAGGAAAACTACCGTCCTGGTACCATATAAGGGTTTTAGATCTGCCAGATTCAATATCTTCTAAAGTCAATGTTCCAACAGGTTGATCGCCGTATCTTTCTCCAGTATCTGTAGGAGATTCCACTCCTTTCACATAATACCATTTAAGCCCCTCTCCAATATCTACTTGTATTGCCGCACCAGTAGAAGAATATTCACTAGGAACACTTGCAGTTGAACCAGAACCAGGACTGCCTAAGGCCTCCTGCACCATTAAATTAGAGCCTACATAACTTCCATGATTCTCTGCAACTACAACATTTTCTGCATCTCCATCATCCATTAAAACTTTATTACCCTTAACTCTAAATCTAACTGAAGCAGTAGGATCTTCAGAAGCTGCACTCTCATCCTCTTTAAGTTCAGCACCAACTTCAATATTTATTTCAGTATCATCAGATTCTAAAATATTAAACTCTGCTTCCTCGCCGCTTCTAACTTGTTTACTTAAAGTTTTACCTTTGCTATCAAAAAAAGTTATAGTAATCATATCATTTTTTGTAGAAAGAACAGGTATAAACTTAACTTCATTCAAACCTGCATCTTCAAGTACTGGAAAATTATTTACATTTAATGTAACAGAATCTCCCCCATCTAAAGTTATACTTACATCAGAGTCTTCTGCCCTTTGTTTTAAATCTAGATCCTCCCTGCTACCTCCAGCAGCAACAACTTTCTCCCACACATCTTCCACTTGCTCTGGCGTAACACCATCACCAGCAACAACAAAAGTACTTGTTGCATCTGGCTTTTTACATTCTTCCAAAGGAATTAACTCAACTTCTTCAGTGCTTGTTTGCACAACATTCAAGCTAGTTGTCAATGGTTCAATTATTTTAATACCATCAGTTGGAGTCAAAGCAACACTATCATCAATCAAACCAAGATCACGCCTTTGCTTATTCTTAACTTCTTCTATATCTTTAGGTTCAAAAAACCCTTCAAATGGATCATGATCTAAAGGAATATAAGATCCAGAATTAAAACTAACATCTAATTTCAAATTTTCACAAGTGCATCCACAACAAACCCTTATAACAGATCTATCTTCGTCCCATGCTGTTGGTATTTCATTTGTAACACAATCTTTTAATTTACATTTATTAGATCTCCAAAATTGCCACCAAGGAATATTTTCTTCACCTTCGCAATACAATTTTAATCCATAATAATAACCACCACTGAGAGTAGGTTTGCCATTAATTAGTCTATCAACAGTTTCTTCTTTAGTCTCGCCAGTTCTATCATTTAATCCGCCGCCATCACTGTCTTCAAAATAAGTATCAACACAATTTGTATAAGGATCATAATCTTCAGGACAAGGCCAGGCACCACAACTAAAACTACAAACAATCTGAATATTCTCTTCATTTTCAGGAACATCAGCACCAGTCTCTCTCAAAGATTTTGCATAATCTATAATTTCACTATAAATAGCCTGCTGAACTATTGGCTGTCCATTTTCATCAACAATTAAATCATGTGGGGGACAATCCCACTTACCAACAATCCAATCATTTATATGAACATCAATTGGTTTGCCTTGGTAAGTTCCACTTGCACTTATTATTCTATCAAGCCACCAACCACCAGGACTATATTGAGAACCAAACTCCTGGCAATGTTGCAAAGCCCTATCTTGTGCACTCTTACAAAACTCTTGTGCCTTCTCAGGCCAATTTTCAATGTTAGCTGCACTAGCAGGATCAGAAACAGGAGGAGAAGCATCTGTACCAGGTGAACCCTCTGCACCAAAAGCACTTGAAGCATAAACAATTTGTGATAAAAATAAAATTATTACCGGTAGAACTAATAAAATACCTCTTTTCATTAATATACTTTAGATTAATAATCATATTTAAACCTTTTTATACAAAACAAAACAACAAAATATAAAAACAACAAAGAAATAATAAAACAAATGGTAAAGATAGGACAAAAAGTTCAAGACTTTGAAGCAGAAGCATATCAAAACGAAAAGACAATAAAAATAAAGTTATCAAATCTAAAAGGAAAATGGGCAGTCATAGTATTTTATCCAGCAGACTTTACATTTATATGCCCCACAGAACTTGAAGAGTTAGCAAATTTGTATAACGAATTCAAAAAATTAGATGCAGAAGTTCTAAGTGTAAGCACAGACACAGTATTTGTTCATAAAGCATGGCATGATCATTCTCCTTCAATTAAAAAAATCAAATTCCCAATGGTAGCAGACCCAACTGGAAAAATCTGCAAAGAATTTGGAACTTACATAGATGAAGTAGGAATATCATTAAGAGGAAGCTTCATAATAGATCCAGAAGGCATACTAAGAGCAATAGAAATCCATGATAATAGTTTAGGAAGAAGTGGAAAAGAATTATTAAGAAAATTACAGGCTGCTAAATTTGTAAGAGAAAATAAAGGATTAGTGTGTCCTGCAAGCTGGGAGCCGGGAAAGAAAACTTTAAAACCTGGCTTAGAGTTAGTCGGTAAGATATAGAGGTGACCAAATGCCATATGAAGCTAAGAATTTCGACAATTTATTAGGAACTCCTGGTTTTAGTGATCAACTTCTAAAAAACCATTTTACTTTATACCAAGGCTATGTTACAAATTTTAATAAGTTAGATCAAACGCTAGTTACTTTAGAAAAAGAAGGAAAATATGGAACCCAAGAATTTGCAGAGCTTAATAGAAGATTAGGATGGGAATTTAATGGAATGAGATTGCATGAATTATATTTTGAAAATTTAACAAAGAGTTTAAAGGCAATAAATAAAAAATCAGAATTATTAAAGAATTTAATAAAAGAATTTAGTTCTATTGAATTCTGGGAAAAAGATTTTAGATCAATGGGCGCAATGAGGGGAATTGGCTGGGTAATATTATATTATGATGTTACAGCTAAAAGATTATTTAATGTCTGGATAAACGAGCATGATGTTGGCCACTTGGCTGGTGCGGCTCCATTATTAGTTATGGATGTATTTGAACATGCATACATGATTGATTATGGATTAAAAAAAGCAGATTACATAAACACATTCATGAGTGCAATTGACTGGGATGTAGTTGAAGAAAGATTTAAGAATGCATAAAAAAGTAATTTTTCTTAGATTATATTAAAGTTCCATATCATGAAGTTCAGCCCCATTAGCGGGAGCTAATCTATCAGCTAAATCAAAATCTATTGATCTGCCACAAGCATGAACTAAAATATGCGCAGCAGGGTACATTCTTCTAACGCTACCAACAGTTCTTGCTATAGAACTACTACTAACACCATTAACATACACACCATCTGCAAAAACTAAATAAAGAGCAGGATCATGCTGTTCTCTAGGATAAAAATTTAAAATGGTATTAAGATCACTACGATGTGTTCTAAGAAGATCATCTTCAGTTCTTAACAAAGCATCAACACCACTAAAATATCCAGAAGGAATATCACCATTTGCATCTAAACTTTCACGTGCAGTAATATAACTATATTCTCCCATATGAATTAATAAGTAACCTAAAACATTAAAAACCTTTCTAATTATTTATCTGCTAGACTCAGCCTGCCTTTCTAATTCTAGTTTCTTAGATATAGCCTGGCTAGCTTGATCATTATTATAGGCCTTAATTATTTCTTCAGCCAGAGCCTTAACTATTCCTTTTTTCTTCCCAAAACTTTTATTATAAGTTCCTTGTGCAAACTGCCTCAAAGCAATATCAACTCTTCTTTGTGGGCTGCAATCAACAGATTGAGGATATCTTGCTCCACCATACTCAATAGTTGTAATTTCCTCTCTAGGAGCAGCATTCTCCAAAGCCTTTACAAAAACCTGAACTGGATTTTGTTTAGTTTCTTGCTCTATAAGCTCTAAACTTCTTTTAACAGTATTATAAACATGAAATCCTTTTCCAGTTATATGCCCGCTTGTTCTATAATGTTTCTTACCTTTATGACCAACAACCATTAATTTATTCATTAATCTCTCAACTATGTTAGATTTGCTTTTTCCAAATCTCTGCTTAGCATTTCTACCAAAACTTCTAGGAACTAAAAGTGGTCTTACATCCACATATTTCTTCAGGCCTGCATCTTCTACAACTACCTTGCTTGAATCCCACTTATTAAATAGCTTTAATTGGACCATAGCAAAAAGAGAACAGAAACACTTTATAAAACTTACTGGGCAGCAGAAAGACTCAAGCTAAGCTGAGCAGGATAATAAACATCTGGAGCTGTAATACCAACAGTACATTTTAATTCTATATTACTTTCAGGTTCTCCACTAACCTCAAAAGTATAAATAGCATTGTTTCTACCATAAGGAACGCCAGTTAAAGATGTTCTCTCCTCGCTATCGCCGCTAAAATAACCTCTGAAAGACACTCCTTCCTTTACAGTATTTGTATTGCTTGAATAGAAATTACTGCCGCCAACCCTATTGCATCTAAAGTTTGAAGTAATCCCTGTTAAAGGCAGCTCTCCAATGTTCTCCAAAGTTAAAGTAAATTTAGAATCGCCTTCAACAATATATTTAGTACCTGCTTTCAAACATTCACCCTCACAGCCCCAATCACTAACAACCAAAAATGCTGGGCACTCTGGCCTGCAATCAGCAAGACATTTTGTAGCATGAGTTGAAGCATCGCATCTTTCATCGCCAGTACAAGTTCCATCACCACAGCAATTAGTCATTCTTCTATATTCGCAATTACGAGTTAAATTATTGAATACATCTTCTGTACAAGGATTATAATCATCGCAAGAAGTTTGAACAACAACTGGTTGCTGAACTTCTTCTATCGGAACAGGAGTTAAATTTGTTGCTTGTTCTTCACTATCACCACAACCATATAAAACCAAAGCTAATAATGTTACAAGAAAGACTATAAACCAAAATTGTTTTGTCATTATCTTAATTATCAGGTAATAAATAGAATATAAAGATTTCTATCTCCTACCCTTCTCTATTCTTCCCTTCAATAAAGCATCCAAACTCTGATCATTGACTTTTATTACTTGCCATCTAACACAAGGAATATCTCCTTTAGCTCTTCCCATTTTTCCGCCAATGCATTCTATTAGAACTTCATCATGTTCATTTAAAAATCTCTGAGCATTATCTCCAGGAATAAAAGCAGTAACCTGTTTTCCATTTTTTAATAGCTGCACTACACAACATTTTCTCATAGCTGAATTTGGCTGCTTAGCTTCAATCTGTCTCTTCTCTAGAACTATTCCTTTAGCTTGATGAGCCCCGCCTAATGGATCGGCCCTCTCTTTTAATCTTAAAGCCCTTTTTACAAACCATTTATTGTGCCATCTAGCTGCTTTTCTCTTGTCTTTAAGACGTTTACCAGCCATTAAGCCATTACTTTTATTACCCATAATAACAAAGGATTAAGTGGCCTTTTATAAAGCTTTTTGTTAATATTAATAAAAAAGAACAGAAGACTAATTATATGTTATATTACTTAACATTTTTCAGAAATTCTTCAACATCATAATCAGACATATAAGTTTTTGTTATAATCTCTTTTTCTCCCTCAGAGAACTCTTTAACTAAAATAAATCTTCCTTCAGTTCTTCCTTTTCCGATGGTATATTCAGTAATAACAATTCGTCCCAAAAATTTCCAGTCGTCTGTTCTCAAATCCATAGGAATATTTATCTGATATAATCTGTGTCCCTCTTTTTTAAAAGAATATTCTTTTCCTAATTCAAGTGGTTTTGGAATTTCTTTTTTACTTAACCTTAAACATGCCTGTAATAAGAACGGATTTCCCATAATAAAATAGTAATCATTTCCTTTATATAATTTATTAATACTAGTTATACTCAATTTTGTTAGTGTCTAACCATAAATATTCTTTCTATGACCAATCTTTAGAACGAGAATAATTAATTTATCTTCTTCTATATCAAAAATAATTCTGTAATCTCCAACCCTAAATCTATATCCTTGCATTCCAACAAGCTTCTTGATGTCACAAGATTCGGGCCTAACTCTTAGCCTTTCCAATGCAAAAATGATTCTCTCTTTTATCTTGTGTTCAAGTTTTTCCAACTGCTTTAGCGCAGACGGAGAATAAATTAATTCGTACATTTACAACCTCAATTTCTTTTTGACCTGCTCGTGAGTATAGAATTTTCCTGCTTTGTAATCTGCTCTTGCTTGCTCTATTCCTTTTTTTGTTTGTTCATTTACTTCCATTGTATCTTCCACTAGATTCCAAATTACTTCTTCATAACTTTCTTTGTTGTATTGTCTCCTCTTTTTCAGAGTTTCTACGAGTTGTTCGCTTACTTGGATTGTTGTTGCCATAGCAACTATATAACTTGATATAGTATATAAACTTTCCTATCAACAAAAATTAAACAACCTTAACTTCTCCCACGTCTTTAAAATAATTCTTCACTAAATCATTAATCCTTTTCAAATTCTCTCTACTTCTTCCAAATATTTTACCTTTAACAACAGTATCTGTAACTGTAATAATAACTGTTCTTCCTTCAACTTTAATTTCATCTGCTTTATTTGGATAAATCAAATTAGAAACAAACTTGCACACATCATTTGAAAAAGCAATTATCCTAACCTCTTTCTTTAAAATTTTACTAATCCTAAAAATATTAGAATTATTATTTCCCAATGCTTTTTTTACATTGCCTTCTTCAATTAAAAAAATTAATTTTCCATCCTCCTGTATACAATCCTTTACTTTAGAACCAGTCAAATTCTCAAAAAGATTAATATTGTTTATAGAATCTAAAGTTAACTTCATCTTACTCAAAACTTATCACAGAAACAGAAAATGGTTTCTTGCACAAAACACCTAGCTCCCTACTATTTTCATCAACTAAAATAACTTCAACATTCATTGCTTTTCCCAATCTACTAATATCTTCTTTTGCATGAGAATTAGAAGAAACATACACAGTACTAACTTTATGTTTTCTTACGCCCTTAAGTGCCCTTTCCAATCCTAAGATTAGTTTCTTTTTCTTTAAATCATCTTTTAAATTAGACATACTCAATCATCCTCTGATTTCTTCATTTTAGCAATCAGACCAGGTAATCCAGTTCCAAGTGGCACTGGCTGATTAATTATTACATTCTCAACTACACTATTTAAATTATCTGTCTCTCCAATTAAACTGGCATTAATTATGTGCTTTATTGGAGTTTCAAAACTAGCTCTAGCTAATACACTTTCCTTACCACCAACTATCCCTGTTCTTGTAACTCCTTTTATCTCGCCAGTTCTTGTCATGATATCTGCTAAGAACATTA
The DNA here is from genome assembly GCA_964372555.1 of Candidatus Woesearchaeota archaeon. Classification (GTDB taxonomy): domain Archaea; phylum Nanobdellota; class Nanobdellia; order SCGC-AAA011-G17; family GW2011-AR18; genus CAYJQZ01. The sequence continues at coordinate 14,929 of CAYJQZ010000005.1, forward strand.
TATGTCTAATATCAATATCAATACCCTGATCTCTTATAACTTTATGAGCCTCATCAATTATTGCAGCCCTTTCAGCTTCAACACCCAAAACATTTCCTATCTCAAAAATATCATTTGTCATTATTTTTTCTCTCTCTGCCTCCTCCAATTGCAAAGCTTCCTTTAAATTACTTCCAGCGCAATGTACTATATAATTTCCTTCATCGTTTTTAACTGGCAAGACATGAGTAATTCCTTGTAAACCTCTTATGTGTATTGTCTTCGCCTTCTCTTTAAGTTTGTAAACCTCGCTCAAAGCAATTTCCTTGTCTTTAGGTTTTATAACTAAACCATCATCTGTTTCTTTAACATCAGAACCCTTAATACCCTCAACAACTTTTTCTAAAACCTGCTTAGGTTTAATATCAAGTTCTCTCATCTTTTTTCTATCAAATACTATTTCAATAGAACCCTTAGCAACGTTAATAGAAATCTCCTGTAAAATATCATTTAGTTTTGTTTCTTTTATTTTCATAGCAACTTCTCTAACCTGATCAGTTGTTCTTGCATACTTGGGTTTGATTGGTATTTCCATCTTAGGAGTGCTTGGCCTCTTTCTTGCATCAAATATTTCTATCAATCTTGGAAGACCAACTGTAACATTCATCTCAGCTACACCAGCAAAGTGGAATGTATTTAATGTATTGTGTGTTACTATTCCATCAAATGTAGTAAATGTTTCTAATCCAGGCACAGAAAAATCATATACATACTCATGATCATAATCTATATATTCTATGTTTTCTATTTTATCCCAGACAACATCAGAATTTACCATCTGCTTTAAAATTATTAAATCAGTAGAAATATCAATATTTTTTTCTTTAGCTAAGCTCTCAAATCTGATTATATATCTCATCAAAGCAGTTCTTCCTATCAATTGTCTTTTTGTTGCGCTATTTACATATCTCATCAATAAACCTAATTTTCTAGAAATATCAACCAAAACATCCCCAAAACCACTAAACATATCTATATCATCTCTATAACTAGTAAAAATATTTTTATTTGCAAGTTCAGATAATTTCTCCAAATTTATTTTTTTATATTCTATACCAGATCCTATTTTTTCTAAGAATATAGGAGCATATTTATAAGGAATCATTAAGTAATGCTGTTTTTTATCTTTAGATTTTGAAGTAAATATTCCAAATCTTGTTAATAATAATTTAATTCCATCAACTAAATCTTCAGAATTAGAAGAAGCCCTAATCATTTTTCTACTAACTGTAAAATTAACATCGCCATCAAAATAACCTCTCAATAGCCCAGCAACAAACTCCTCTTTAGCACTATAAGCAAATTGTGGAACAAACTTATTATCAGCACCAGTTCCGCAGCTATTTACAATAAACCTAGCCAATAAAGAAGAATTAACTATTAAATCACGACTTTGAGCAAATCCCCTATGATGATAATCTTCAGAATAATCCAAACCTATTGTTTCTAAAAATCTTTTAGCATTATTAATATAATTATCATCCAAGTTGGATATAGAAACAACACCACTAGTTGCATTGCCTTCAGCTAAATAAGCACCAACAAACCAACCAAAATTCCAATCTAATTTAAGTTCTTCAGGAATAAGTTTAGTTGGCCTATATTCTCTAGTTACTCTAAAACTATCAAGTGCAGGCATTTCAACATATTCAGAAACTGCAATTGTAGAAGCACAATGTTCAGGCAAATATTTCATAGAAGGAATTCTATCTCCTATTCTCAAATCCCTCCCAACAACAGGTACTACAGAATTATTAATTCTAGTAACAAAAGAATGATTGTCTGTAGCAATAATTTTTCTTCCAGAAGCAGTAACTAATTTCAATAATTTGTTAGTAGTCTTATGTCTACTTACTTCTGATATTTTCTTCCACTCAATTTTTTCCTCTTGATTAATGCTAGGAACATAAACATCCAAACCAAGTAAAGGTAAAACTTCAGAATGCTCATTTAACTTAACAGAGCCATTTAATTTCATTAATCCATCAACAAATTTACCAATTTCTAAAATTTTTATTTTATTATTAATCTTAACAATTACCTTTTCAAAAAAAGCGGTACTCATTTGTGTGCTTGGTTCCCCAAAGCTCTCAGCAGTTACTATTCCAATAGCCTCGCCAGGAGAAATCCTAGCCTTGTCATAAGTTTCAGAAACTATCTTAACAATTTCATTTCTGTGCTTATCACTAATTTTATATTTCTTTACATAATCTTCTATTTTATTAGCTAAATGTGTTGGTAACATTTTATTCACCTAAAACCTCTCTTATTATTCTAGCAACATTAATTTTTCCGCCCTCTGTCTTAGATACATCTAGTCCATCCTCACCATAAATAAACTGCACAACATTCTGATTTGCGTCTCTAACAGTTCCATCATATTCAATCTTAATATCTTGCAATGCACTTGCTAATCTTCTGTACAAGTATCCTGACTTAGGAGTTCTAAGAGCAGTATCCATAAGGCTGTCTCTTCCAGTCATAGCATGCATGAAAAATTCTTCAGGTGTTAAACCTTCCTTGTAACCTCTTTTTATAAATCCCTTTGCTCTTGGTCCAAGATCCCCCTTTGCAAATAAACTTAATGTTCTTCCCCTGTAACCCAAATCAATACGTTTTCCTCTCAAAGCTTGCTGTCCTACACAAGCAGCCATCATAGATAAGTTTGTAGAACTTCCTCTTGCCCCAGACAAAGCCATAATCAAAGTTGAATTTTCTTCTAAATTACTCTCAGCAATTATTTCTCCAACTCTTGTTCTGCATTTATTTAAAACTTCCATAATCTTAACTTCTAATGTTGCTTCTAAACTTAAACCAGGCAATGCCTCTAACTCTTTACTTTTATATTGTTCTATTAATTGTGCAACTCTTCTATCAGAATTATATATAGCTTCCTTGCATTTATCAGCAACCTCTTGAGGTAAGTCTGTATCTGCTATTGTTGTGGTAAAACCATTTCTTAGTAAAACTGCTATACCCAATCTAAATATCTTACCAAGTAAATCTAAACCAACTAAAGCACCATATCTAGCATACATTGCTCTTATCAAATCTCCTTTATCCTGTCCAATAGTTGCCTTGTCAATTATTCCCTCTGTTAAATATCCTTTTTTTACAACAACAGCCTCTTTAGATTTAGAGTGTCCTATAAAATCAAAATCATCAGGTAATATCGCACTAAATATTTCCTTTCCATCTACTGCCTTCTTAAATTTTTCAAATCTATCAGGTCTAAATATTCCAACGCTATGAAGCATCTGTATTGCTTCTGCTTTATCAAATTTCAAATATCTAGTCAACAAATAATTTCCAGTTACAGCATCATCTCCACATCCAATTACATTTAAACCATTCTTAGGAGTTATAATTTGCGTTTGAACTTCCATCAAAATCTCAGCCTCAGCTCTTGCTTCCTCTGTCTGGGGTATATGAAGATTCATTTCATCACCATCAAAGTCTGCGTTATATGGATTGCAAACTGCAGGATTCAATCTGAAACTTTTTCCAGGTAAAACTTTAATTCTATGAGCCCTTATACTCATCCTGTGTAATGTTGGCTGTCTATTAAATATTGCAATATCTCCATCCATTAAATGTCTTTCAACAACATATCCAGGTTGCAATTCTTCCAACAATTGTTCTTGTGTTTCATCTGTAATTTTTTTCTTTTTTCCATCTGGTCTTACAACATAATTGCTTCCAACATATTTCTTTGGTCCCATCTCAACAAATTTCTTTAATCTCTTTATGTTCCATTCAGTAACTCTCTCTGGAACAGTTAATTCCATAGCTACTTCAACTGGAACACCAACCTCATTTAATTCAATTTTAGAATCTGGACTAATTACTGTTCTTGCTGCATAGTTAACTCTTTTACCAGCCAAGTTATGTCTAAATCTTCCTTCTTTACTCTTAATTCTTTCACTCAATGTCTTAAGAGCTTGACCGCTTCTGTGTCTTGCAGGAGGAACCTGGCTAACTTCATTATCAAAATAAGTAGTAATATGATACTGCAACAAATCCCAAAGATCTTCTATAATAATTTCAGGAGCTCCAGCATTTATATTTTCAAACAACCTTTGATTAATTCTTACTATGTCACCCAATTTATGTGTTAAATCATCTTCACTTCTCTCACCAGTTTCTAAAGTAATACTTGGTCTTATAGTTACAGGTGGAACAGCTAATATATTCAATATCATCCACTCTGGTCTAGCAAATTCAGGATCCAAACCTAAGAAAGCAACATCAGAATCATTTATTTTTTCTAATCTATTTCTAATATCAATTGGACTTAATCTTTTTTCATCTTCTGTAAATGTTGTCGGTCTCTCAACCTTTACAGTAAATTGTTTAGCTCCACAATGAGGACATTTTTTTACATTCCTCAAACTAGTTGATATACTTTTGGCTTGTTTTTTTGTGCTTACTTCTTCATCTCCACCAGCTTCTTCTTCAGCATGGTGCTCTGTTTCTTCATCTTCTTGAACTTCAATTCTTACTCTTTTGTCTGTAAGCAACTTTCCGCATTCTCTGCAGCTACATCTCAAGAAATTTAATATTACATCAGCATATTTTAAATGTATAATTGGTCTTGCTAATTCTAAGAAACCAAAGTGACCCATACAGTCTCTTAAATTACCACCACAAGTCTTGCATCTCAAACCAGGATCAATAACTCCCAGACGAATATCCATTAAACCACCATCAACAGGATAACCTTCTTTATCATAAAGCTCTGGAGTTACAATTTTAGCGCAAGCCATTTTCTTAACTAACTCAGGACTAAGCATACCAAATACTACTGACTCTACTTTTTTGTAAACATATGATTCAACCATTTTTAAGCTGAAACCTCCGCTGCACGAACAACTCTTGTGTCAGGAATAATAATTCTTCCATCTTCCACTAATTGCACTTCCAAATTTCTAAGATCATAAAAAAGGACAAAATCTATTTGTTTATCATGAGGAATTAAACAACAAGTTTTTATATATTCAAGTAAAAATACAACTTCTTCAGTTTCATAATCTCTAAGTCTTCCAAACGAAGAATTATTTATACCATAAAAATCACCAGTTCCTTCATCTAGTCTTATAACTCCAGGTACAACACAAATTAATTTTCCTGAAGCGCCACTTAACTCTA
>CAYJQZ010000006.1:0-9126 GCA_964372555.1 Candidatus Woesearchaeota archaeon
GCAAGGAGTAAGAAATAAAATGGAAAACACAATACAAACACAATCAAAATTAAATTTGCATCCAGATGTAAAAGCTAAGGCTGATAGTAAAAAGTGGTTTTATACTGATACTGTTAAAGATCATTTCTTTAACCCAAGAAATGTTTTCATGACTGATGAAGAAGGAGAAGAATATTCAAAGACTTGTGATGGTATTGGAATGGTTGGTAGTCCTGCATGTATTGTTGGAGAAACTTTGATACATGTAAACTTTGATCTAAAACAAATTAAAGAATTAACTTCAGAGCATAAAGTATTAAGTCATGATGGAACTTATAACAAAATAACTAAATTCTATAAACCTAAATATGAAGGAGAATTAGTTAAAATAAAAAACCAGTTTGGCGAAACAATTGCCACTGAAGATCATTTAGTCTTTGCAAAACAAATTCCTAAAACAAAAACATTTTGGCATACCAAAGATAAAAAATCTTATCCTACAACTTGGGTTCATGCTGGAGATTTAGCTAAGGGCGATGTTTGTGCTTATCCCATATCAAAAGAAGTAAGAAATGTTACCCATATTGAAATTCCCATCAACAAAAAGAAATGGGATCATAGAAGTAAAAATATTCCTAATAAAATTAAAATTACTAAAGAATTATTAAGATTATTTGGTTTTTATGTTGCGGAGGGACACACCAGAACAGACTATAAAGATATTAATTTTACATTTGGTATAACAGAACAACCTTTTGTAGACGAAGTAATAAAATCAATGAAAAAAATCTTTGACCTAAATGGCACTGTAACTAAAAGACAAGATCATAATAGAATTGATGTAATTTTCTATAATGTACATCTAGGTAAATACATGAGAGAAAACTTTGGTCATGATTGTTACACTAAAAATATACCTGAATTTATTATGTTCTTAGATCCTGAGCTACAAAAGAGTTTCTTATATGGGGTTTGGCATGGCGATGGTTACATTGATTTAGAAGAAACTGACAAACCTAGAGCTGAATACTCTACAAGTTCTTGGATATTGACTCAAGAATTAAAAGTATTATTGCTAAGACAAAAAATAGAACATTCTATATATCATGAAAATAAAAAAATAGATAGAAAAGGACAACGTCATGAAGAATGTTGGAGAATTCATATTGGAGACTATGAAGGACTACAAAAGATGACTAAAATTTTAGATATTAATTTTAATTATCCTAAAGTCTCAAGAATTGCAAAACATTCTTGGTTTGATGAAGATTATTTCTATATGCCAATAAGAAAAATAGAAAAAGTTCCATTTAGTGGAAGATTGTTTAATTTGGAAGTTGATAAAGTTCATTCTTATGTGACAAGTACTGCTACGGTTCATAATTGTGGTGATGCAATGAAGATGTGGATTAAAACTGATAAAGAAAATGATAAAATAAAAGAATTAAAATGGCAGACCTTTGGCTGTGCCAGTGCAATCGCATCTACCTCAATGTTAAGTACAATGATAACTGAAAATAATGGAATGAAAATTGATGATGCATTGAAATTAAAACCACAAGATATTATGACAAAATTAGGGGGCCTACCAAATAGAAAATTCCACTGTTCTGTTTTAGGTGATAAAGCTTTGAGAAGTGCAATTAATGATTATTTTAGAAGATCAAACCAAACCAGCAGAATAATTATAGAAGGTGCAAGAATAATAGATCCTGAAACTAAAACTACAGATAAAGATATAGAAGAGGCAGTTTTAGATGGGGCTTTAACATTAGAAGACATTCAAAAGAAATTAAAAGTTGGAGTTTCAAATAAAGCAGTAATACCTGCTGTAGAAGAATTAATAAGATTTTACAAGGAGAAATACTTTGGCTGAAGGTTATAATACCTCAAAAGATGAAGGATATCAAGTTGCTAATAGTTACGGGCCTGCTAAACAAACCAGTGTTGTAACTTCTGGATATAGCGGAAGTCAGTCTAATAATTCTAGTTTACCTATTTATCAAAATAATCAAGATCAACCAAGAACTAAGAGAAAAAGCAGGTGCCCAAATGGGGCAAATTTAGGGCAAATAGGAAGCTGTTGTGGTATGGCTTGTACTAGGGCCTGCGCTGTGCCTGGTTAATTCTATTGTAACTTTATAGTGGTAAAAATAGTAAGATTTAAATAGCTTTTAGTTTGCTAATTTTTATGGTATTAGCACGTTTATTAGCAGCAGGAATTGCTTTTTTAGGCACAACAACAGTTACTGCTTTAGTTGATACTACAAATACAGATCATCCTGCTGTAGTAGACAGATACCAAAGAACCAACATTCATGATTTAAGAGAAAGACTTACTGAATTTGCTAGAGCTAGACATATAAAAGATAATTCTATTGATAGAAATGGTTTGTATAGAGCACCAATGCAAGTTCTTGGTCAAGACGATTCACAAAACGAAGCCACTACTTTTGAAGATGAACTTTACAGAGAAATAGATGAAAGAGCAGAAGACATAGAAAGATTGGCTGATGAATTATATGAAAAACATAGATGCGTAGTTGGTAATAGAAATGGAACTAGAGATGAATTCTTGACTAATATAAGAGATAGCGCACATGGTGCATTTTCATCTAAAAGAACACCTAAATTTAGATATGAATTAGACAGATTTAGGAGAGACGAATTAAGAATTGATGATCAAGACACACCTTCTATAGGAGATCATGTTGCTTTGGGCCGTTATTATGAAAGATGCATGAATGATACTGGTGAAAGTGGAGATGGTTTAGTTGAGTTATATTCTAATATTGATGATGGTATACTTGAAGGTAATTGTGATAACGCTATAAGATTATCTGAAAATGTAGATGATCCACATGAAAAATATAGAACCCTAACATTATGTTACCCAAATGATGGCAGGCCATTATGTCATGAAGAAAGAAGGAATGTATTTTTTGAAGCTGTTAGAGATGTGCCAGACAAGGATTTGATGGCTTCTGCTAATTTTGTTGCATATAATGAACAGCCTAGATGGCTAGCAGCATGTAACAATAATAGAATAAACAATGGTGGTTTGTATGTTGCTGTTGAAGTTGATGCTTACTGTTTTATGGATTTAATGGTGGCTGGTGATAAAACTAGAACTATGAATATAAATCCAGAAAGGGTTGCTTCTATGCTAAGAGCATTGGGAGATGATCCTTCAGATCAGGAAGCTCGTTGTTATCTTAATGCTTATCTTGCTGCTGTAAGAAGAGCAGATAATAACATGCCAGTAGATAATTCTGATCTTGAGAATTGTTTGACTAATTTATAGTAATCATATCTAGATAAATCTTCTTACTTTTAATTTATAATTTAGATATTCTTTTCCAAATTGTTTTTCTAAGAATTTTTCTTCTTGTCTTATTATTGAGTTAAAAATAATTATTAAAGCTATAACTAAAATTAATGAAAATAAATTTGGTATTAACAATAATACAGCTATACCTTGAAATATTAGACCAACATAAACTGGATTTCTGCTATATTTGAATAAACCTGAATTAACTAACTTTGTTTTATTTTTATTATCGTTTCCAATTCTCCAAGATTTTCCCATTTGTGTATGGGCTGCTACCATTACTGCAAAACCAAGCAATAAAACTATATAACCCATAATATCTAAATTCTTATTATATAATACCAAATTAATTTTTCCAAAATATAATAATATAATTTCTACTCCATATAATATTAATACTAGAACTATCAAATGCCAACTTAAATTATCTAAAAATTTACCTTGAGCAAAAGCGACAGGATTTATTTTGAATTTTTTATAAAAAATTATAGACTTTATAATAATATAAAACAACAAAACGAATACAAATATTAATAGTATTAATTCTTTGTTCATTTTCTTATTTGTATTAAATCTTCCTCTGAATAGTCTTCTAGTTTCTTAACTCCAAAGCAAAGATCATAAAAAGAACACTGGCCGTCTTTCCATTTACAATAAGGCCCAGGATTTTTATCATAGTCTTTTACATCGTTGCTTTCTGTGTTTATTTGTATTAGTTCGCATTCTTTTTTTGCTTTTTCTATTAGTTCTTCTGTAACTTCTAAGAATTTCTTAGTTCCATGCCTCAAGAAATGCAAGCCTAATTTGTGCGGAAGTTTTCCATGCTTTTCATTAAACATCAATGCATAAATTCCTAATTGCAGCATATAGTCCTCTGTCATATCATCTCTTGAACTTGTTTTATAATCTATAATATAAATTTCTCCATTAATTTCCAGAACTGCATCTAAATATCCATGAACATTATGTTTCTCTGAATAAAGATATACTTCAGTTTTTGGTTTCAATTTGTTAAATGATTCTTGAAATGAGTGGCCATTAATTACAGAGCTTAATGTACTTAGAAAATCATTTATGAAATTCTCTAACATGTACATGCTATCTTGATAATATTTTCTTATTGTCTCTTTATCGTTTTCTAATTTTAATAAATTTGGCAGTGCCTTTGTCCATGATAAATTGAATAAATGCATTAAATGTTGTTTTAGAACCAATTCATAATTTGCTTTTGTTATATTTGTTGTGTCTATTTTAAAGAAATTTTCTAAAGCGTCATGGACTGCTTTTCCTGTTAAAGTTGAAATACTATCTTTTCTTGGCAGGTTTAATTTATAGCTATAGAAATATTTTCTTTTGCATAAATTATAAGTATTTATTGAACTTGGAGATTCTAATCTTGTCATTTATTCACCAATTTTTTATTTAAGAATCTAACAATTCTATAGTTAATTAAGGTTTCTATGGTTTATGTATTATATGCTCTTCTTTCTCCAAATCTTGGTTTATTCTCTCTTCTATCAGATCTTCCCCAGCCACCATGGCCTTGTCTTCTATTATCTGATCTATTTCTATCAGAGCTAAATCTTCTACCTTGTCCATTACTATCAAAATGTCTTCTTCCAGAATCAAACATTACTCTAGGAAATTCTTCTCTAGGTAATTTAACAATACTCATTCTGTATTTATGCATTATGTTAGAAAACATTGGATGATCATTCTGAGACAATAAAGTTATTGCCTTACCAGATTCACCTGCTCTTGCTGTTCTTCCAATTTGGTGTATGTACTCTTCAGGATCTCTAGGAACATCATAGTTAAAGACATGTGAAATTCCTTTTATGTCCAAACCTCTAGCAGCAACAGCTGTAGCAACTAGAATTTCGGGTCTCCCTTTGTGGAAGTCATCAATTACATGCAATCTTCTACTTTGAGATAAACCACCATGTATACAATGATTATGTATCTGTTGTGCATTTAGATTCTTTGATATAATTTCAGAATTTCTTCTTGTTGAACAAAATACTAATGCTAATCTTGGTTTCTCTTTTTTAATTAAATGCACCAATAAAGAGAATTTTTCTTTCATGTCTATATCATAATAATATTGATCCAATAATTTCTTGTCTACATGACTTTCAGAAGATATTACTATTGGAGATTTCATGTACCTATCTCTTATCTTTGCTATTTCATTTGATATTGTGGCTCCAAATAATAATGTTTGTCTTGTTTTTGGTGTTGCCTTCAATATTAATTCTATGTCTTCTATAAATCCCATTGAAGCCATTTTATCTGCTTCATCTAAAACAACTACTTTTACTTTTGATAAGTTCAAAGAATTTCTTCTTAAATGATCTAATAACCTTCCAGGAGTACCAACAACAATGCTTGCTCTTCTTAATTGATCTGCTTGTGGCTGTAAAGATACTCCCCCGTATATAACTGCAATATCTAGCTTAAGATACTTAGTAAATTTTCTTATTTCCTTTGTTATTTGTTCAGCTAATTCCCTTACTGGAACTACTATTAATATCTGGATTCCTTCACCTTGTTTTATATGATCTATAATTGGAGTTGCGAAAGCAAATGTTTTGCCTGAACCTGTTTTAGAGATTCCTATTACATCTGCACCTGCTTTAATCTTTGGTATAACCTTGTTTTGTATGTCTGTAGGTTCTGTTATACCCATTTCATGAAGAGCTAAAGCTATCTCTTCCTTTATACCTAACTCTTTAAATTTCATTTTATTTCTCCTATTTACTTTAAAGCATAACCGTTGTTAAAACGGAAGAAACAGATATTAGAATATTATTGTAAACTAAAACTATTTCTTAGCCTATTTCGATATAATATGAAAAATATGAATGTTTATAAAGGTATTTATTTAAGTTGGGTTTAAATTTATTTCTATACTTTTTATTAAAATGGGCTTAGTTGAAAAGGTATTTGGTGTTGGCTATGTAACCCTAAAAGAATTCAAACTGCAGCACCAAGCAAAAGATAGTTTTAAATAACTGTTTTATTTTATAATAATCATGGAAAGGCCATTATTTGAATTAAAACCACAAATTGCTGTTGCAATTATACCTGCTATATTCTGGGGTTTAGTTATTGGTGCTGTTATTGGATTTTTTGCATTTGGCCCTTTTTCAGTTTTAGGTGCTGTAATTGTTGGATTGGTTGTCGCTCTTGTTATGATCTTTTTATCTTTGATGAATCTTAGAGCCAGAAGGTATATATTTTATAATGATAAGGCTGAATTTTATGAAGGTTTTTTGAATATTGTACAGAGAACTGTAAGATATGAGAAAATAACTGATTGTATACTAAGAAAAAGTGTATGGGACAGAATATTTGGTACTGGTACTATTAAGTTAGTTACTGCTGGGCATGTTGATACTGGAAGATATTCTGGTGCTGGTGGTGGAATTGCTATTGAATACGTTGAAAGGCCAGACGAAGTTTACAAGAAAGTAGAGCATTTACTTAAGAAACACTAATTTTTAGGAATTGTTAAATTATGTTTTAGTGTGTAGTTTAAATTATTAATATAAATACGCCGCGACTCGGATTTTCTCAAAAACAAAGCTTTTTTACGAAATTGAAAACCTTGTTTTCATTTGAACCGAGATACCCTTGCGGGTCCAGCTAAATGGTATTTGATTTCCAGGTTCACCATAACTTTAAGTTATACTGGTGCCATACCAGATTAGGCGACCGCGGCATCTACATCATGAGTTTTGTTTTTGGCTTATAAATTTAACGCCTTGGTAGTCACAGAGTTCTACAAGATTAAATTAGTTAAAATTTGAATGAATAGCATAGAAAAATACTCATTTTATAATTTTTAAAAATTCTTCTGGAGTTATTATTTTAATTCCTTCGTATTCTTTATACTTTAATAGGTCGTTATCTTTAGTAACTATATAATTTGCTTTTCCGTCAACAGCACATTCAACTATTTTATTATCATCTTGATCTTCTTTTATTAAATTTATTTTAGATTTTACTTTTATTATTTCTGCAATCATTCCAATTCTTAATAGAGACTCTTTCATTTCTAGATCTTTTTCTCTGATTTTCTCCTTTATTTCTTTATACTCTAGAACTTTATGATATTCTTCAAGTATTTCCCAGATAAAACTAAAGTTAATTCTTTATTTTCTACTTTATCTATTATCTTTTCAGAGGCTCCATGCCAAAATGCAGCTGAAATTAACACATTAGTGTCTGCTGTTATTCTAATCATTTCTTTCTTGCTCTATGCACCAAACCTACTACATCTTCTTCTTTAAGACCTGCTTTTTTAGCCGCTTCTTTTAAAGGTCTTGTTATTTCAGAAAAAGTTTTATTGCTTACTTTTTTAATTAATAAAGTGTCGTTTGCTAACATAAACAGAACTTTACTTCCTTCATCTAAACCCATCTCATCTCTTATTGGTGAGGGTATTGCTACTTGTCCCTTAGAACTTATAGTTCCTATTTCAATTATTTCAGACATTTTTACGGCCTCCTTGTATCTTACATGTAAGGCTTATCTTACTTAAATACTTTACTATATTGTGATCCTCACAAAACTTGGAGAAGATTTTATAAAGAAAGACATTTATTCTATACGAAGAAATATGAAAAAGAAATGTGACTACGCAGGAAAGTGCAAAAACAAAGCATACGCTGAAGTATATCCTTCTTTACTTGGAGGAAGACACAAAAGAGAGGGGTGGAGTTACTTATGCCAAAAGCATTACTTACAAGAACAAAAAAGATTTAAAAATAAACTACCAAGTTGGATAATTAAATGATACACAAAGATTATACCCTCTTATTTTAATTAGTTAAATCATGACTTTAATTCTTTACCCTAAATCTTTATGTAATATATTATTTAAGAAGGACCAACCAGAGCATAAGTACAAGCGTGTGTTCCGTCTGGATTAATTGTTTCTGTTAAAAATGGCGATGGTAAACATTCTATTCTTGCAGGACAAATTTCAACTGATTCACCTGCATTACCATCTGATTTACAATCTCTAAATCTTAGATAATCTGCAACACCTGCCCCGATCATTAATGCAAAACTTGCTGCCATTGCTGTGGCTAAAGCTGCGCCAATAAATCTTGATGCCGGTGTTCTTTGCATTGCTTCACAATTATACCTTTCTGCTGTAAATAATGCATCTTCGATATTTCTACCAACTATAAATTGCCCGTGTGTTGGCAAGGAAACATAACTATTATCTCCTAATGTTTCAACAACTTGTTCTGCTTCTTCTGCATTTGCAAAGAAAATTGGTCTTTGTGTACTTCTTGATCTGCCATATTTTAATGCTATTCTATCGTGAGTATGTAAAACAACATTTATATCTGGCCTTGTCCTATAAATCATATCGTGAATTAAAGTTTCTCTTGATGGTCTTACTGTTCCTTTTGTAAAATAAATTCCTGTATTATAATCTATATCTTCTACGTATAAAATTCCATCTGGTAATAAATTAGTTTTATCAACTCCACTTCCTGTTACTAAAAATCCTCCTTCTTGAACTCTTACACTATAATTTCCTGTTGTTACTTTTCTGCCTGAACCTTTTGGTTCTTCCATTAAAGGCAAAGCATCTAATTGAGAAAGTCTAAAACCAATTCTTTGCATTCCTGAATATTTTCCTTCTACTAATTCTCTAAATGTAATATCTTCTATAGATGCTGTTTCTATTCTATATTCTCTTGGATCTAAAGTTCTTGTGTTTGTCATGATATTACATATTGGTTAAAATTTATTTTATTTTTCCCAAGAAAATTTAGGTGGTTCTTTTAACAGCT
>CAYJQZ010000006.1:9136-15937 GCA_964372555.1 Candidatus Woesearchaeota archaeon
TATATTATATAATAGTTAAAATTTATATTATTTTTTATTTTTCTATTCCCATGTAATGGCCCAATTCTCTTGCTATATCCCTTAGTCTTTTATTTGTTACTATGTCTGATCCTGAAAAATAACTTACATTTCTTCTAATATCTGTATTTTGACCAGAATATAAAAATACATTTTCTGGACTTACTCCTAGAGCCATGAAATCTGGGTTTGCTGTTATAAAAGGTAAAAAATCTTTTATGTGTGAATTTAAATCAGTTCCAGCACTATATGTTTTAAATCTTAAACTTCCATGATCTTGATATCTACTAAGAAATTCTTGAACTACTTCAACTCTTGATTCATCAATACCATCATCTTTAGTTAGAGGAAAAATTGATCTAACATAAAGTAATCTTCCTTCTGGTAATTCTATTGGATAATATATTAAAACTCCTTCTGTTTGATTTCCATTTACAGCAAGTGCCTTTAGCCTATTTTCAAGTTCACCAGATAATAAAATAGTTCTTTTCATTTTAACTCAAAGCAACTATTAACAATGATTGAGACCAACCTAATGGACTATTTTCATTGTGTTCGCTGCTTTCTCCGTAGTATAATTCTGGCAGTTCTCCATTTTCGTTTAAAACTTCAATAGTCTTATTTAAGTATTTTTTATATTTCTCAAAATTATTTAGTTGTTTGTATATCAAAGCTAAGAAAGCCAGACCCATTGTCCACTCTGCTTCTTTTCCTTCTTTGTTGTAGTATTTATCTCCTCTGTATCTTATTACTCCTTTATTTCTTAGTAATTTAGTTTCTACGTTATTTAAAATAATATCTCTTTGTTCTTTGTTTACAATGTTAAAGGGCCAGATTAATGTTAGCAAAGCTAAATCTACTTCTTTAGTTTCTGATTCATTTGGCAATAAATTATTCAATGATTCTTTTCCTTTTTCTATTGATTCTTGTTTTACTTCAAAATATTTACTTATTTTAATTAAAGCTGCTAAACAAGCACCAACAGAGCTTGCATGAACTTCTTCATACTCTTCCCAAATTCCATTATCTTTATCATTCCAATATTCTATAGTTTCTAAATAATTAATTAATTTTTTAATTATTCTTTTATCGTCTTCATTTCTTATGATATTAATTCCTTTGTCTAATAAATCTGCTACTTTAAATAATAATAAACCCACTGCATCATTTTGTTTGTTGCCCCATGGTTCATATAATTCATTTAAAGTATTAGGATCGTATCTTGCGTGAATATATTGATAAGAATGTTCTGGTTTTTCTTTAATTGCATAGTCTATTTTATATTCGTGTTTTAATAAAATATCTAAAATAGTATGATATGTTTTTATTGCTTCTAGAATATTAACTACTTCCAAGCCTATTGCTTCATAGATATTATCTCTAATCCAAGCCAGTTTATAGCCTGTTTTATCGCTATTAGAGGCTGAAAATAAGCCGTTTTCATGCCTTAGGCTTTCCAATAATTCTATTGATTTTGATAACATTTTAACCTTAATTTAGATGAGGTTTAGAACTTATAAATGTTACTATTATATAGTAGGTATAAATGGTAAGGTTTATAAAAAGTAGGATAAAGTAGTATTTGTATGAAAAGCAAGATTAGTATTACTGTAGATAGTAAGATTTTGGATAATGTAGATAAAGTTCTGAAAGAAGGTTTATTTAGAAATAAAAGTCATTTGATAGAATATTCTGTAAAGAAATTCTTGGAGAAAAAGAAATGAACTTAGTCGATATACTTTATGAAAAAGAAGATCCTAAACATAATATTTTAGCTTGGAATAAATTTCCTTTTTTAAGTCCAAGTTTTACTTATTTAAAAGCTCAAGCAACTTTAAGAGCACTGATAAATAATGATAGAAGTTATCCTATAGATGCGTTTAAATTTGATTTATTTCCTGATGAAACTGATGAAGAAGTTACTGATAATCTTAGAGCATGTATGAATCGTGGCATTGGTGCAGTTAATTCTCTAACTGAAAGACATTTAGGCGGATGTACAGATGATGAAACACTTGCCTTATTAAAATTAGAAGAAATACCTGGAACATTTGATCTATTTAGTTTTATCAGAGAAGCTAGAGAAGTTTGGGAAAGAGGAACAACAGGAGTAAGAAGAGTTGAGCCAAAAGTAAGAGTAAAAGCTTATGCTTCTATGAGCGCAATGGAATTGGGTTATAGGGTTGGAACTATTGATGCTTCACCTGACGTTCAGAATTCATTAATTTATTTTGATCAGGTAGTTGATAGACTTAAACACTTGCTAGGATTTACAAATCCTCAAGCTTTTACAAGTGAATGGGATTCTGGTCCTTCTGTAAGATTTGATACAAGAGCAGAAGTTACTATTTATGGAAAAGATTCTGAAGAACCAATAAGATCAAGATTAAAATATTTAGATGAGGGTCATCCAAAATATCCTTCAATATTAATGAAGATTTATCGTGATCTAGAATATCCAAGTGAAATAAGAGATTATATGGGTGTAGAATTTATTGTTGAAGATGATGCTGCTAGAGATAGACTTGTTTCTTATTTTAGAAATAAAACAAGGGCCACTAGAACATTTGAAGGTTTTAAAGATGCAACTAAAGGGAAAAAGTTAAGTGGATCATCTAGTAGAGATTTTGGCGTAAAAAAGTTTGTATTGCGTGTACCTGTAAAGTTAGATAATCCAATAGAACATGCTAGCGGAAGAATAAGCTATGAAATGATTCCTACTGAAGTACAAATTTTAACATTGGATGATGCAATGAGAAGAGATTTAATTCCAGAAGCAAGTCATATAGATTATAAGAAAAGACAATATGCTCAAGTTTTTCCTGTTTTATTTCCAAGAGAATTATATAAACCTTTGTTAGTTGGAGGAAGAGTTTGAAATTAATCTATCTTTTTCATAATCTTTTATTATTTTAACAACTGCATCGTTATAATTTTTTAATTTGTTTTGTTTCTTATATCTATTAAGAAATCTTTTTGTATGACTCTCTATTTTTATTCTTACCTTGCCCACAATAATACCAATAATTACAATAATATAAATTTATCTATTTAAAATCATCTTCCAACATATAATCTATCAGCTAAAAATCTTGGCAATCCTGCTTGTATAATTTTCTTAGCTGCTGTATCTATATCATATTCTACTTGCTCTAAAGTGACAAAATTTATATTGCTTAAATCTAAAATAGCATATTGTGCTTTTGAATTATTATTTCTTGGCTGGCCTACTGAGCCAGGATTTAAAAATAATTTTAATTCAAATTTTTTAATATCTGGTAAATGCGTATGGCCTACTGCTATAACATCAACTTTCTGTTCTTCTATCATATCTTTTATTTTATCTTCATCTGTTGTTGGTTCTAGATATTCATACAAATGATCTTTAGGGCTTCCATGAATTGCTAATAATTTGTTTTTCTTGTTTTTAATTTCTAAAGTTTCAGGCAGTTCTTTTAAGAATTTCTTATTTTCTTCTGTTAAAATTTTATTTGTGAATTTTAACGCTTCTTTGGCATTATCATTAAACCAGTCTAATTTTTCCAGAGTTACTGCATTTAGATCATGATTGCCTTGTATTGCCTGTATTTCATTCTTTTTTATTAATTCTATGCACTCATTAGGAGAAGAACCGTATCCAACAATGTCGCCTAAGCATATTATTTTATCTACCTCTTTTGATTTTATGTGATTTAGGACTGCTTCTAATGCTTCTAAATTTCCATGTATGTCTGCTATTATTGCTATTTTCATTGTTAAAACTATTGGAAAGTTTAGTATTTAAGGCTTTTCAACTTTATTCAGCAAATTGCTCCTCTAAAGTTACTATAATCTTCAATACTTCAATGTCGTTTTCCAATATTTTGATGTACTTTCTCATACTTTCTAAATTATTTTCCATAAATAGATTATATCTTTAAAGTTTATATTTCTTTACGTGAATTTTTTGTAAATCTTACATAATCTTATTTATTCTTGGCTGGCTTAATACGTTTCTGCAATTTTTAGAACAAGTCTCTTTGAATTGCTTCCTGCATTCTTTGCATGAAATAAATAATTTATCGCAGTAGGTATTTGCACAGTTAATATAATCACCACAAGGCTCATGGCATAATTCACACATACTAATCTCTTTTGTATTTTCTCCTGATTCAACAGATAATCTATTATCAAATACAAAACATCTGCCTTCAAAATAAGTATCTGGATATTGTGCTATATAACTTAGTATTCCCCCGTCAATTTGGTTTACATCTTCGAATCCTTCTTTAATTAATAATGCTGAGGCTTTTTCACAGCGAACTCCACCAGTACAGTACATTATTACTTTTTTGTTTTTGTACTTTTTTAACTCTGCAATTATCTTAGGAAACTGCCTGAATGTTTTTATATTTGGTGTTATTGCATTTTTGAATTTTCCAATTTTACTTTCATAATTATTTCTTGCATCTAAAATAATAAAATCTTCGTTGTTATCATATAATTTTTTTACTTCTGAAGGTGATAAATGCTTCCCTACTTTCTCTGCATCAACATTAAATCTTGAGGTAACTATTTCTTCTCTTATTCTAACTATTGTCTTTCTAAATGGATGATAAGTTGAAATGGTTCTTTTGAATTTTACATCTGAGAATTCTTTGTAATTATTTATCTTCCTTTCATACTTTTCTATTTGTTCTGTTGTACCTGATACTGTTCCATTAATTCCTTCCTTTGCCACTAATACTTTTCCTTTTATTCCTAAATTTTTACAGAATTCCTGATGTTCTTTTTGGAAGGCTTTTGGATTAGCTAAATTGACATATTTGTAAAAGCTTGAGACTATTACTTCCATAGCTAAATAATATTAGAAATGTTTATTAAAGTTTACTGTTGGGTTGTTTTATGGAATTTAATGAATTAGAAACTAATAGGCAGCAAATGAATATTTCTAGAGAATCTATTGATTATATGTTAAATATAATTAGAAAGAATAAGTTAAAGAAAGTTTTAGAGGTTGGTTGTTTTAATGGATATTCTGCTTTAATGTTCTCTACTGCTGCTGAAAGTGTAAAAAGTATAGAAATAGATAAAGAATTTATTAAAACAGCTAAAAATAACTTTAAGAAATATAATGTAAAAAATAT
Source organism: Candidatus Woesearchaeota archaeon (assembly GCA_964372555.1). Classification (GTDB taxonomy): domain Archaea; phylum Nanobdellota; class Nanobdellia; order SCGC-AAA011-G17; family GW2011-AR18; genus CAYJQZ01. Next base: position 14,281 of record CAYJQZ010000006.1, read on the forward strand.
TGAAATAATAGAAGGCGATGCTAAAGATGTTTTGAAGAATTTAAATGAAAAATTTGATTTAATTTTAGTTGATGCTATGAAAAGAGAATATAAGAATTATTTAGTTTTAGCTTTGAATTTAATAGATAAAGGATTTATTTATGCTGACAATACTATTTCTCATAAAGATAAGATGAATGATTTCTTTGATTATTTGAATAAGTCTAAATTAAATTGGAGAGAACTGGGAATTGGCAGAGGATTAGTTGAGATAAAAATTAGTCCATAAACTCAAATCTTTTTCTTAATAATTTCCATTTAGGTTTTATTTTATGAGGATCCGCACCACATTCTGTGCATTTCTTAGGTTCTTTATCAGATTCCATTATAAATTTACAAACTGTACATTTCCATCTATTCATTTTAGTTTCTTTACAACCTCAGAAACAGATAATAATTCTTCTTTACCTGATTTCATATCTCTTAGTTTAAATTTGTTTTTCTTAACTTCATCTTCGCCTATAAATATTACATATGGTATACTTAATGTATTTGCAAAATCTAGATTTTTAGATATATTTCTGTCCATTAAATCCATGTCTGTATTAATATTATTTTCTCTAAGCTCTTTTGTTATTTCTGCTGCTTTTATTTTTTGATTTATAGGAATAACATAAACTTTAGTTGTGGTTTTTTCATCAAATTTAACTACTTGTGCTATTCTATCTAAACCAAATGAAATTCCAACTGCTGGATATTTTTGATTGTTGCCTATGAAATTACCAATCATATTATCAAACCTACCACCGCTTGCTACACTTGTTTTTATTTCTGAATCTTTTAAGAAACTTTCAAAGATTGTTCCCGTATAGTAAGCTAGACCACGAGCAAGAGTTGGATCAAATTCTGCTTCTGGTGCATAATTTAATAATTCTTCTATCTCTTTTATGCCTTCATTATTTGGCAGTATATTTTTTAGATATTCTATATTTTCTCTTACTGAAATAGTCTTGATTAATTTGTCGCTTTGTTCATTAGAAATTCCTTTTTCTCTAAATTCTTTTTTTACAGCTTCTAAACCAACTTTTTCTAATTTATCTATTGATAATATTGCTGATTCTCTAAGATCTTTTTCTATAGAGCAATATTCCATTATTCCATCTAATATTTTTCTATTATTTACTTTTACTACAACCTTTAAATTTAGTTCTTTGAAAACTCTAAAAATTATTTTAATAAATTCAGCATCAGCTAACATAGAGGATGGGCCTATAACATCAATATCACACTGCCAGAATTCTCTAAATCTTTCTGAAGATATTGGGCCATCTCTAAATACCTTGCCTATTTCATATCTTTTGAATGGGAGTTTTACTTGTGGATTCAAGGCTACGTAAATTGCTAATGGCACTGTAAAATCATAACGTAAAGCTAATTCTCTATTTCCTTGATCTTTTAATCTAAACGTTTCTTTAAGTATTTCTGCTCCGCCTGCATACTTGCTTGCTAAAGCATCAAATCTTTGCAATGTTGGGGTTTCTATAGGTTGATAACCATATAATTCGAATATTTTTACTATAATATTTAGAACTTTATTTCTGATAAACTTCTGTTCTGGATTTATTTCCTTTGTTCCCTTTGCTCTTTCTACGTTTGCCATTTTTGATTATTAATGGAG
>CAYJQZ010000006.1:16037-18397 GCA_964372555.1 Candidatus Woesearchaeota archaeon
TTTCCTTTGTTCCCTTTGCTCTTTCTACGTTTGCCATTTTTGATTATTAATGGAGCGAGTAGGGGGAGTTGAACCCCCGTCACAGGATAACTGTTTCTTTCAGCAGAATCCACATTCGAGAAGATCAGAGATCTTTGTCCCGTATTCTGCCGCTGAACTATACCCGCCATACCCATTTATATCCCTATTTGAGACTATTAAAGATTTATTATGGCAATAACTAGAACTTAATTTTTGAGTTTGTAAACTATATCTAAGAATTCCTTTACTGTTGATGAATACAACCACTTGCCATTTTGTGACATAGAAAGTAAAGAATATGTTGTTTATATAGTTTTTTATTTACGTTTAGTTAATACTGTTCTTCTACTCACTCCATCTCTACTGAATCTAACTTTTGTTCTGCCTCTTGCTAAGCCAAAACTTTGAGCATAACCAATGAAAACTCTTTCAGCATCAATATATCTAGTATTTAATCTAATCTGGCGACCAGCAGCTTCTTCATAAACGTGAACACCTATTTCATCTTTAGAATCTAAACTATAATGTGGTGAATTTTTATGATCTCTTTTTGGTCTCCTTAAATCTGGGCTCCATGTTTTTTGAACTGCATAAAAATCCTTAGCAATAACTTTAGCACTTACTGGTTCACGAAAATCTAGATATAAATCTGTATTACCTAAATCATTTGATAATTCTATACGTCTTACTTCTTTTCCAGTTCTTGGATCTCTATAAATGCGTGCAACTACAACACCATATCTATCTTCAGAAGTCTCTTCAACTACTGCCTTTCTTATAATACTAGAAAGATCCATAAAATTAGTTGTTGCCACTTGTTATTTCTTTATTTATTAATTTATAAATCTTTACTTTCCTGTAAACTTCAAGAATTCTTTCATTAAAAAATCAAATTCTCCTCTGTGTTTGTTATATTCTTTAATTAAAGCTAAATATTCCTTATATCCACCATAAGGCATTATCTCCCATTCAAAATATTTCATGCCTCTGTGTTTTATTAGCTTAAATATTATATAATCTTTTTTAGTTTTGCCAAACTTGTCTGCCTCTTTAATATTATTGAACATCATAGAACAAATCCTTTTAGAATTTCTAGGAAGCCAAACAACTTTTATTATTCCTTTTTCTATAATCATTTCTATCCTATAATTAATATTTTTAAAATTTATAAATGTTTTTATCTGCCGTACTTTTCTTTTACCATTACTTTTTTAGCACCTAAAACTTCTGTTGCATAACCTGTAAACAATTCTATAGCACCTATGTAATCGGAGGTTACAACTATACCTGTTGTTTCAGTAGATACATTATCGTCTGGTGCAATGTCCATCCTTAAACGAGAACTTCTATCTATGTATTCAAACACCCTCCTATTATCCTTTGATCTTCTTAATGTATAATTTCCAAGCATACTTAATTTCATATACTTAAGTAGATTATCTGCTAAGCTTCTAACATCTATTGGTCTTCTAAATTTTAAATTCATAGAAACACGATACTCATTTGAAAAATAACTTGTATCAGTAAATAGTCTGCCATCTCTGCCAATATATACATAACCTATAGGTATGCCTTTAGGATCATCACAATCTGCTTCTATAAATACACTTTCAACTAGAGAATCTAAACTTTTTAGTTTTGCCATTTTTCACATTATTAAATTACTTTTTTTCTCTAAGAGAAACAGAAGTGCTTCTAGCTGAAACTCCCCTACCAAATAAAATATACTTAGCTACAGCATGAGGCAATACTAATCTACCAAATACATTAATGTTGCCTTCTATTCTATATGATATTATTTTTTCTTCACCAGGCCTTAAAGCTGGTAAGTCCCAAACCATTACTGTTCCTTCTGGAGCAGCCTTAACATGTGTTGGTCTTAAATTACCATGCTGTGTTGGCGCTTTTATGACATTAGGAACTTTATCTACTATTCTTACATTATTAACTCTAACACTTCCTCTATTTCTTACATTTAACAATACTTTCATAACTTTAACACTGCCAGTTTCTGTATGCATAGCAAATACTCTCTTTACAACTACTATTGCAATTCTTTGTCTTACTATATACCAAATAACTATTGCAGCTATGATTAATATAAATATAATTACTAATAAATAATAAAAACCTTTTGAAAGGGTATACTGACGATGATAAAAGATAGTGAAAAATAAGTCAAGTTTTTTAGAAATGTTTGCTGTAAGCCGGCAGTAGATAAAATATTCTACTGCCGCTTTTTCTTTTTACATCGGCAATTCTTCGAGTTTCTTTTCTATTTCAAAATCCTCATCTAACAGTTCCTTTGAATAAAGGTCTTTCCCGCTCTCTTGGTCTTC